>JAFAZB010000046.1 GCA_019240015.1 Solirubrobacterales bacterium | reverse complement strand
GCTCTTGATCTGGCGTAGAACTTCGGCTCCTGACGGCGTCATCTGTCAAAACTCCTCAAAGCCTGTATGGATTTCAATACTTCAGAGAGTATAGCGCCACGGCGCGGGGGTCCTCGGGGCGCGGACGCTGACGGGCCGGGCGCCGCGCGGGCCGATGCGCCTCCCATACTCTGACTACCCGTGCGCGCCCCCGTCGACCACATCGCCGCGCCCGTCTTTCCCTCGGGCCTGGCTTGGATCAACAGCGACCCGCTGCGGGTCGAAGAGCTGCTGGGCCGCCCGATGCTGGTCGAATTCTGGGACTTCTGCCGCGCCAACTCGATCAGGACGCTGCCGTACCTCGAGGCCTGGCACGAGCGCTACGCGGCCGCAGGACTACAGCTGGTCGGCGTCCACAGTTCGGGGTTCGACTGCTCGGGCGATCCGCACGCGGTCAAGGACGCGGTCGCGCGACTGTCGATCGCGTATCCGGTAGTGGTCGACGCCGAGCACGAGATCTGGCGCTCCTACGGCAACCTGGGCTGGCCGGCGCGCTACCTGTTCGACGCGCGGGGCGTGCTGTTCGACTACCACTACGGCGAGGGGGGATATGAGGAGAGCGAGCTCGCGATCCAGCAGCTGCTGGGGTGCGAGCGTCCAACGTTGCCACCGCTACGGCCCGAGGATGCGCCAGGGGCGTTGCTGGCGGCGCAAAGCGACGACGTGCAGGGCGTCTACAGCGGCCCGTACGAGGCCGGGGGCGTGTGGGCCGTGCTCGACGGCCGCGGCTCGGCGAGCGTCAACGGGCGCGAGCTGACGGTCGATCATCCGGGCTGCTACGAGCTGATCCACCACGCCGTCAGCACCGCCGGGCGCCTGGAGTTGACGATCGGCGCCGGCGTGCGCTGTCACGCGGTCTGCTTCACCCCGGGCCTGGCGCGCTAGCCCTGCTCGTCGAGCAGATTCACGAGCCGTGGCGGCCCCTGCTCGTCCAGCTCGACGGCGAACCCGGCCCGGTACGGGCTGCGCTCCGGTGAGCTCCCCAGGAAGCCCGGCTCATCGACCCAGGAGCCGCTGTTGAGAAGCTGACAGCCGAGCGCGGAGCGCCACTGCGCGCCGTCCTCGTCCGGCAGCGGCCCGGCCCGGTGGGTATGGCCGAACACGACCTGCTCGGCGCCCGGGCGCAGCCGGTCCACCACCTCGCCAAACGCTCGCAGCCCTGCGCGCCGCAGCTCGACGGCGGACAGATCGGAGCGCAGCGGTCCGATCCCGGCTCGGTTCAGACCCGCGACCGCCGCCGGGAACGCCGCGGCCAGCAGTCTCGCGCCGGGGCCCCGGGCACGGCCACCCGCGAGCACCGACCACGCCCCGGTCGAGATCCCGTGCGTGCGTCCGCCGACGTCGAGGCCCCCGTTCTGGACCACGGCGTGGATCCAGGCATAGATCGGCGCGAGCGTAGCCTCGTAGTGGCCGATCTGCCGAGGGCCGCCCCGGGGCTCGGTGACCACGCGGGCGATCGCGCCCGCGGCCAGCCGCTCGAGCATCGGCACGGTCGTGTGGCGGTCGCTGTAGTGGCCGTGCATCGCGTACACGTCCTCCCGCAACCAGAGCCCCGGATAGACCACCGAGACCCTCGCCGGCGCGAGCCACTGCACGACCGTCGCCAGCGTCTCCCCCGCCCGCCAGTCGACGGCCGTCTGGAGGTCAAGCGGCGCGCGCGGGGCGTCGCGGGCTCGTCGCTCAAGCCACGCCGACAGCAGGTGGTAGTCGTGGTTGCCGGGCACGATCACAACCTCTCGCTCCGCGCCGAGCGCCTCCCCCAGCGCGGCCAGCGCCTGCTGCGCGCTGGCCAGAGCCTCGTGCAGCGGGGCGTGGCGGAGCTCGATCACGTCGCCGAGCAGCACCAGCCGATCAAAGCCGGCGAGCCGTGCGAGCAGCGTCGCACGTGCCCCGTCCCGTCGCAGCACATCGCGTCCGCTGGGCGCCCCCAGATGCAGGTCGGAGATGACCAGCGTTCGCAGCTGCGATTCCCCGAACGATCGCGGACGCTAGGCGGCGCCAGCCGCGATCGCCTGCCGAATCGGCTTCGGCAGCATGAAGCGCACGTCCTCCTGGATCACCTCGAGCTCGCGCACGTCGATCGTTCCGCGCGCCCTGAAGAACTCGACCAGGCGCTGGACCAACTCCTCGGGAGCGCTCGCGCCGGAGGTGATCCCCACCACGCGCTTGCCCGCCAGCCAGTCCTCGCGAACTTCTCGCTCGTTGTCGATCAGATAGGAGTCGGCGCCGTGCTCGCGGGCCACCTCGACGAGCCGGTTCGAGTTCGACGAGTTGCGCGAGCCGATCACCAGCACCAGCTCGCATTCGCGCGCCAGCTGCTTGACCGCCGACTGGCGGTTGGTGGTCGCGTAGCAGATGTCGTCTGTGCGGGGACCGACGATCGCTGGGAAGCGCTCGCGCAGCCGGGCGATGATCGCCTGGGTCTCGTCGACCGACAGCGTGGTCTGCGAGATGTAGGCGACCTTGGCGGGGTCCTTGACCTCGAGCGCGTCGACGTCGGCCTCGCTCTCGATCAGCACGATGTGAGCGGGGGCCTCGCCCATCGTCCCCTCGACCTCCTCGTGGCCGGCGTGCCCGACCAACACGATCGTGTAGTCCTCGGCCGCGAACTTCTTCGCCTCGACGTGCACCTTGGTGACGAGCGGGCAGGTCGCGTCGATCGTTTGCAACCGGCGCTCGCTCGCGCTCGCGTGGACCGTGGGCGCCACGCCGTGCGCTGAGAACACCACCGTGGCGCCCTCCGGCACGTCGGTGACCGAGTCAACGAACACCGCGCCGCGGGCCCGCAACTGCTTCACGACGTGCTTGTTGTGGACGATCTCCTTGCGCACGTACACCGGCGGCCCGTGCAGCTCCAGCGCGCGCTCCACGGTTTGCACGGCCCGATCGACGCCGGCGCAATACCCCCGCGGCGCGGCCAGCAGGAGCTGCTGTGGAAAGGCGGGCTCGGCCATCGCCCACAGTGTAGGCGCCGGGCAGGGGCGGCCCGCTACCGCGCGGGGGCCGGTCCGGGTACGCTTGGCCGGATCGCACCGGGAGACGTTTCGATGCCCCAGCAACACCTCGACCGCCTGACCTCGATCGACGCGTCGTTCCTGCACCAGGAAGGGCCCGCCTCGCACATGCACATCGGCGGCGTGCTGCTGTTCGAAGGCCCGCCGCCCGAGTTCGCCGACTTCCTCGACCACGTCCGCGGCCGGCTGCACCTGGTGCCGCGTTACCGGCAGAAGCTGGCCACCCCGCCGCTCGAGAGCGGACGACCGCTGTGGGTCGACGATCCCAGCTTCAACCTCGAGTACCACGTGCGGCACACCGCGCTCCCCCCGCCGGGGACCGAGGAGCAGCTGTTCCTGCTCGCCTCGCGGATCGCGTCGCAGCCGCTGGACCGCTCCAAGCCACTGTGGGAGAACTGGCTCGTCGAAGGGCTCGAGGGCGGCCGGTTCGCCTTGATCTCCAAGACGCATCACTCGCTCGTCGACGGCATCGCCGGCGTCGACCTGGCGACGGTGCTGTTCGACGTCGGCCCGGAGCCCGCGCCGCCCGCGACCGAGCTCGAGCCCTGGCAGCCCAAGCCGGAGCCCTCACCGGCCGAGCTGATCGTCGCCGGGGTCCGGGGCATGGTCGGCACGACCGCTGAGATCCTGCTGCGGACGCTGGCCGCCGCGAGCCGTCCCGCGACCACGCTGAGCATGCTCCGCGACGCCGCCGAGGGCGTCGGCGAGATCGTCTGGGCGGGGCTCAACCCCGCGCCGCAGACGCCGCTCAACGTGGAGATCGGTCCGCACCGGCGCTACGCGGTGGTGCGCGGCCAGCTGAGCGACTACAAGGAGATCAAGGATGCGCTCGGCGGCACCGTCAACGACGTCGTGCTGACGGTCGTCTCGGGCGCGCTGGCCCGCTGGCTGCGCTCCCGCGGGGTGCGCACCGAAGGGCTCGAGATGCGCGCGCTGGTGCCGGTCTCGGTTCGCACCCAGGACCAGCGGGGGACGCTCGGCAACCAGCTCACCGTGATGCGCGGCCCGCTGCCGGTCTACATCGACGACCCCGTGGCCCGGCTGAAGTTCGTGCGCCACGCGATGGATGGATTGAAGGAGTCAAAGCAGGCGGTCGGTGCGGCCACGCTGGCGGCGGTCAACAACCTGGCGCCGCCCACGATCCTGGCCCAGGCCTCGCGGCTGAACTTCTCGACCCGTCTGTTCAACCTGCTCGTGACCAACATCCCCGGACCGCAGGTGCCGCTGTACGTGCTGGGCCGCAAGCTCGAGGACCTGTTCCCGGTCGCGTTCCTGCCCAAGGATCATGCGCTGGCGGTCGCGATCATGTCCTACAACGGCGGGATCGACTACGGGCTGCTGGGCGACTACGACGCGCTGCCGGACATCGAGGAGATCGCCGAGGGGATCGAGCAGGCGCTGGCGGAGCTGCAGCAGGCGGCCCGGGGCAAGCCCGCTTCCTCCGCTCGCCGCAGCGCCGACGGCGGCGAGCGTCCGACTCCGCCCAACCGCTCCAACGGCGGACCGGTTCCGATCGTCCCAAGCGAGCACGCTCGACCGAAACGCGGACCCGCCGCCGACATGCGCGCCAAGCGCACGCGAGCACGACGCGCGCGCACCGATGAGCGATGATCTGATCCGGCCCGGCGAGACCGCCTACCGGCTCGAGCTGACCGCCGCCCAGCTGAAGATCGTGCATACGGCGCTGAAAGCGCTGTTCGACGACCTCGGGCACGAGGAGCAC
This sequence comes from Solirubrobacterales bacterium, assembly GCA_019240015.1. GTDB lineage: Bacteria > Actinomycetota > Thermoleophilia > Solirubrobacterales > Solirubrobacteraceae > Palsa-465. The sequence goes on along the minus strand of JAFAZB010000046.1, from coordinate 7,644 downwards.
GACGTCAAGGAAGTGGTCGCCTCGGTGCTGTCAAAGCTCCCCGGAGAGCACGAGATCCGCGCGATCGACCTCAACCGCGAGCTGCGTGGCACCGCGGGCGGCTGATCTCGGCCCTCTGATTTCTCGCGCAACTCGCCAACCTCTGCTCCTCGGCGGCGTTATCACTGCTGGCGGGGACTTAGGCGTCACCTGGTCCCCAACCGGTCCGCTCATGTCTCGGCCGGCGGCGGCGTCCCTGCGCGCACCGCTGGCGGGCGGGCGCGGTTGTCGGGCGGGTCCGAGCTATCGGGCTCGCCCGGCGCGCGTCAGGGGCGTCAGGGTTCGCCGGCGGCCTGCTCAGAAGCCCAGCGCGAACTTGGCGTCCTCGCTCATCCGCTCGGGTGTCCACGGTGGCGAGAACGTCATCGTCGGCTGCACCTCCTGCACCCCGTCGAGCTCGCCGACGAACTCTTCGATCTGCTCCGAGACCTGGGGTCCGATCGGGCACCCCGGGCTGGTGAGCGTGTACGTGACCCTGACGGTGGCGTCCTGCACCTCGACCTCGTAGATCAGGCCGAGCTCGACGAAGTCGAGCCCGAGCTCGGGGTCGATCACGTCGCGCAGCGCCTCGGTCACCTCATCGACTGAAACCATCGCTGCCCAGTGTACGAGAGTTGCCGTGCAACTCTTGTCAGCCTCGAGGTGCTTTCGGTAGCGTTGGCAAATCGTCGATTACCTGGAAAAACCGCCCACCTTGCGTTGCCGCGGAGACGAGGATCGCAGTACGCAGGGGTCACGCCGGCGAGCGTTGACGCGCGCGATCAGAGCGCAGGCGGACGTGATCGTCGACCTCACCGAGCTGGCGTTCGCCGACGCATCGCTGATGCTCGACCTCGCGATGCTCGCTCGCCGGCTGCGCCCCCAGGGACGCAAGGTGCGCTTGCTCGGAGCCCAGCCGCAGATCAGGACGCTGATCGAGCTGGTGGGGCTGCACCGGCTTCCCGGGGTGACGCTGGAAGGCCCCGCGCCGGCGCTGGCTTGAGCGCACAGTAGCCTTGGAGCCGATGCTCCTCGCGCTGCTGATCCTGATCTGCTGGCCGATCGCCGAGGTGTACGTGGCGATCCAGGTGGCCGGGGCGATCGGGGCGCTGGCCACGGTGCTGCTGCTGATCGCGAGCTGGCCGCTCGGTACATGGGTGGTGCGCGCGCAGGGTCGGGCGGCCTGGCGACGGCTCCGGGCGGCGGTGGCCGCGGGCCGCGCTCCCGGAGCGCCCGCGCTGGACGGGGCACTGGTGCTGGTGGCGGGCGGGCTGTTGATCGTGCCCGGTTTCATCTCCGACGCGTTCGGCCTGCTGCTGCTGGCGCCGCCGACACGCGCCCTGATCCGCCGCGGCGCGGCGCGCAGCCTTCAGAGCAAGGTGGTCGTGCGGGTGGCGCGCTCCCCCGGCGGGCCGCCCGCCTACGACGTCGACTCGACCGCCAGCGACCTCGACCAGGCGCAGCTTCGCCGATGACGCCGTCGCTGCGGACGGTCTCGTTCGGCGACGCCGACGCCGGGGTGTGGGGCGCGGTGGCCGAAGGCGAGCTTCGCTTCCTCGCGCTCGGCGCGGGCGGCTCGACGCGCGCGGAGCTCGAGAGCCTGACGCTCGAGCACAGCGACGAGGAGGGCGACTGGCAGCTGAGAGGCGACGGGCTCGAGCTGACGATCGAGCCGGAGCTGGCGCTCGCGGGCGGCCCTGTCGAGTTCGACCAGCGCTGCCGGGTGCGGGGCGGCTTCACGCTCGATGGTCACGAGCAGGCCGTGGACTGCCGCGGCATCCGGAGCAGCCGCGACGGGCGGACCGACTTGCGGCGCTGCGAGGCGATTCGCTCGGTGTCGGGCTGGTTCGGCGCCGAGGACGGGGTCGCGCTGCTCGCGCTGCGACCGCGGGCGCCCCAGGGCCACGACGAGGACTCGGTCAGCGCGACGCTGTTCGAGCACGGCGGGCCGGTGCCCGTCACCGAGCCGCGCCTGTCGACGACCTACGCGGCCGACGGACGTCCCCTGCGGGTCAGCCTCGAGCTATGGCTAGGCGAGGAGCCCGACGATTATCCGCGCCGGGCGGCCGCCGAGGCGCTGGGGACGCCGGCGAGCTGCGCGCGCAGCGGGGTGCAGGCGCAGGCCGAGCTGCTTCGCTGGCACAGCCGGGGCATGGAGGGCTCCGGCGTGTACCTGCTGGCCAGCCTTCCGTGACCCCGATCGAGGCGGTCATCAGCGACTTCGGCGGCGTCCTCACCTCGCCCCTGCTGGACTCCTTCACGGCGTTCCAGGACTCCTCGGGGATCTCGCTCGAGCAGCTCGGCGTGGCGATCGCGGCGGTCGGAAGTCGGCAGGGCGCCAACCCGCTGTTCGAGCTCGAGACCGGGCGCTTGACCGAGGCTCGGTTCCTGGAGCTGCTGGGCGCCGAGCTGACCGAGCAGCTCGGTCGCGAGGTCCAACTGCACGGCTTCGGCGAGCGCTACTTCGAGCACCTGCACCCCAACGACCGCGTGATCCAGTACATGCGGGAGTTGCGCGAGCGCGGCTACAAGCTCGCGATCTGCACCAACAATGTGCGCGAATGGGAGCAGCGCTGGCGCGCCAAGCTGCCCGTCGCCGAGATCTTCGACGTGGTCGTCGACTCGGCGTTCGTCGGGACGCGCAAACCCGAGCGGCGGATCTACGAGCTGACGCTCGAGCGGCTCGGCGTGAGCGCCGGCGCCGCGCTGCTGATCGACGACATCGAGGTCAACTGTCAGGCGGCGCGCGAGCTCGGCATGACCGCAGTGTGGTTTCGCGACACCGACCAGGCGATCGCGGAGATCGAAGCGGCGCTCACCGAACCTGAAGCGGTCGCTTAGCCACCCTGGCGGCCCTCCAGGGCGCGAGCGCGCTCAGGCCCAAAATCAATTGTCGACGCCCATCCGATCCCAGCAGTAGAGCTCCAGGCACTCGGACGCGAGCTGCACGCAGCGCTCCTCCGAGAGCCACGGCAGCACGGTGTCGAACGCCTGCTCCTCCCCCACCCCGGCCTCGAACGCCTCCTCGCCGCGGAACCCCGCCGCGATCTTCAGCGCCTCGCGGCGGTTCTCGCCCAGCGACGGGAACACGTTCACGAGGAACTCCTTGCTCGGGACGGGGTGACCGACCTCGAGCGAGGCATGCCAGGCGGCGAGCAGCGACAGGTCGTGCTCGTCGAGGTCTGCGACCGCCTTGGCGTAGTGGGAGTCGAGCTCCGACTCGGGGATCTCATCCACCCATGCGCGCACCACCTCGCCCAGGATCTGGCGACGCGCCTCGCGCCCCACCGAGTCGGCGATCACCCGGATGGCGTTCTGCGGTTCGATGAAGCACAGTGACATTGCGGCTCCGGCTCGTGGATGCGGACGCCCGAGAAGGTAGGCGGTGCATCGGACGGAGCCCGCCGGCAGGTCAGCTGGTGTCGAAACAGCCGTAGATCGTGAACAGCGGGTTGACGACGCTGCGTCCGCGGGCGTCGCGCATCAGCTGCTGGCCCACGAACGATGGCGGGGCCTCCGCCTTGTAGCAGCCGTTGGACTTGACGCTCATGTCGTAGGTGACCGGGGTCTGCTGGAAGGGGTCGGAACCCGCCTGCGGGATCAGCACATCGAGCGTGCAGACCCAGTCATCCCCCGGTCCCTGGGCCGTGCCGGCCCGCCTGCTGCAGGTGGGGAGGATCCGGAGCCGGGCGCCGGCCGGCACGGTGCGGCCGAGTTGGCGCTGCTGGAGCAGGGTGAGATCGTTGAAGGCCGGGGCGAGCGTGGCCTCGAGGCGGCCCGCCGTGATCGCCTGCGGGCCCCAACCGCTGGCCGCGGCGAGCACCGCGATCAGCGCCATCGCGCCGAGCACGACTCTCGCCGGGACGATCCAGCCGGGCCGGCGCGCCACCGCGGCGCCGGCGAAGTCGCGCCTGCGGAGGATCAGCCAGGCGGCGCCCAGGCAGGCGGCGATCCACGCCAGGCTGACGACGGCGCCGAGCAGCAGCGGGCCGTAGAAGGGGTGGCCCGCAAACAGCCCGTGCCAGTCGTCGAACGCCGAGCCGAGCAGCAGCGTGTGTACCCATACGCCGCCGCCGACGAGCGCCAGCAGTTGCATCGCGAGCGCCACCAGCACCGGACCCAACACACCCACGATCCCGTTACGCGTCGCGAGCGAGAACAGCAGCGCGAGGCTCGCGAAGGCCAGCATCGGGAGCAGGCTGGCGAGCCAGCTCGCGAGCACCAGCGCGAGCGTGCTGGCCGGCGAGAGCAAGCTCCCACCGAGCCCGACCAGCGATTGATCGCCGGTCGCGACGATCCCCGCGGCGAGGCTCGAGAGCGTCGCGAGCGCCAACAACGCGCAGCAGAAGCTCGCCGCCGCGAGCACCTTGCCGGCAAACACCTGGCGGCGGGTCGCGGCCCTCGTGAGGACCGTCTTCCAGGTCCCGTGGCGGTCCTCGGCCGAGAACATGTCGCCGGCCAGCACGCCGGCGAGCACCGGGAACCCCCAGGAGCCGGCGAACCCGAGCACGACGAGCGACACGGCGAACCCCGAGCTGTGCACCCAGACGCCGAACATGGTGTCGCTGGGAACGCCGCTCTGGAGGCTCAGCACCGCCGCGAACGCGAACGGACCCAGCACGCAGACGAGCGCCAGCAGCCGCGCCGGCAGCTGCGCGGCCAGCTTGCGGCGCTCGGTTCGATAGACGGCCCAGACCCCGCCCGTGAGCTCCCGGCGCTCGGCGGTCCGGGGGCGGGCTGCCTCGATCCGGCTCGCCAGCGCGCTCACGCGGGGATCCGTTGCACCGGGACGGGTTCGCTCGCCGGGCGCTCGGCCGTGAGCGCGAAGAAGATCGACTCGAGCGGGCTGACCAGCAGCTCCAGCCGGCGAACCGCCACCCGTTCGTCGGCCAGCGCCAGCACGAAGCCATCGAGGCGATCGTGCTCGACGGTGAGCGCGAGGCCGCCGCCGAGCCCGGTCGAGGCGGCGACGCCGGGGCACCGCGCGGCGATCTGCAACGCGCGGGCGTCGTCGCTGGTGTCAAGCGAGTAGGCGGAGCCGGGGGCCTGAGCGCGTAGCTCGTCCGCGCCTCCATCCCACACCACCCTACCCCGGCGCAGCACCGTGAAGCTGTCGCAGACCTCCTCGACCTCGCCGATCTGGTGGCTCGAGATCAACACCGCCACGCCATCGGCGGCCAGCTCTCCGATCAGCGCGCGGAGCGTCCGCGCGCCAGCTGGATCGAGGCCGCTGGTCGGCTCGTCGAGCAGCAGCAGCCGGGGCGCTCGCAGCAGCGCGGCGGCAATCCCCAACCGCTGGCGCATGCCGGACGAATAGCCTCCCACGCGATCGCCGGCACGGTCGGCCAGCGCCATTCGCCCGAGCACCTCGTCGATCGCGGCTTCGGCGCCGTCCCCGTCCAGCTCGGCCAGCAGCTCGAGGTTCGCGCGCCCCGACAGGTACGGGTAGAAGCTCGGCTGCTCGACGAAACCCCCGACGCGATCCAGCGCTGGCGCGGCGTCGGGGGTGGTGAGCAGCCGCCCGAACAGCTCGATCGAGCCGGCGTCCGGGCGTACCAGGCCGAACAAGATCCGCAGCAGCGTCGTCTTCCCGGCTCCGTTTGGGCCCAGCAGCCCGCGGACCTCACCTGGATCGAGCTCGAGCTCGACGCCGTCGATCGCGCAGGTGTGCTCGAAGCGCTTGACGAGGCCGGTCGCCCTCAGGGCCGCCACCGCGTCCCCGCTCAGCCGGGCGGCGGCGTCGACGCCGGACCAGGCGCCGGATGAACGGACAGGATCAACGGCGACCGAGGCGTCTGGTTGAAGTCGAAGTCAGCCGCCAGGTCACCGAGGATCGGGTTCGACTCGCGGACGTCCGGGCGCGGATCTGGCCGCCCGTCGGTCGACGGGTTCAGCCGCTGGCTGCCGAGGAACACGTCCTCGAGGAACTTCGCATACGCGTCGTGGCTGAGCGTTTGATGGTCGATGAAGCCCTGCTTCGCGTACGGGCTGATCACGATCCCGGGGACCCGCAGGCCGTAGCCGTTCTGGTCCACGGCGGGCGGCACCACGTGGTCATAGAAGCCTCCCCAGTCGTCCCAGGAGAGGAAGATCGCGGTGCTGTTCCAGTCCGGGCTGCGCATGATCGCGTTGATCAGCCCGGTGACGTACGTCTGCCCGGCGCTGACCAGCGCCGGCGGGTGCTCGGACACGGTCCCGTTGGGATCGATCCACGACACCGACGGCAGGGTCCCGGCCCTGGCGGCGGTGAAGAAGTTGCTGAGCGTCTGCACGTTGGCGAGTTGCCCGTCCTGCTGGACGTCCGTGAAGTGCGGCAGCGGGTTCCAGATTCCCGGTGTCTTCGGCCCCTGCTGGACCGGCGCGCAGGTGACCGCGCTGTCGTTCTCGCAGTCGGGCTCGGTGCCCTTGAACACGTAGTAGCCCCAGCTGATGTTGTCCTTGTGCAGCAGGTAGGTGAGGTCCGTCCAGGCATAGAGCGGGGTCTCGCTGAGCGGCGCTCCGGGCGGGTTCGGGTTCTGGAGGTTGTTGGTGCACGAGTACGGGTCATTGGGATTCGTGCAGCGCGCCGACCATTCGGAGACCTGGAATAGGTGCTCGGGCAGGCTCCACGACGCGTTCGGCTCGAACATGTGGTCCTGGAGCACGAAGTCGCGCGCGTAGGTCCAGTAGTTGGGGATCTCCCGCGCATCGTGATAGCCCATCACGTCGATGCACTTGCTTTGGCTCGAGGAGGTGCAGGGGCTGCAGCTGGGATTGACCGTGCTGCAGTTCTGGCCGCTCTCCGCCTGGCCGACGAAGCCGTCCATCTTGCCCCCGTCGATGTCGGCGGTCGCGTTCGAGGCCCCGTGCGGCCCACCGTAGTTCAGGTCCTGCGCGTCGTGGAAGGGCTTGATGCAGCCGCCGTTGCGCGGATCGGGCACGCACACGCCCGCCGGGATCCCAGCCGCCCCGGGGTAGGTGCCGAAGTACTGATCGAATGAGCGGTTCTCCTGCATGATGATCACCACGTGCTTGATCTTCTTGATCCCGCCGGTGCCGATCGCGAGCGAGAGGACGCTCGAGGAGGAGCGGATGTTGCGAGCGTCGCCGGGCAGCACGGTCCGCATGTCGACGAGCTCGTTGGTGTTGTAGCGGCGGCTGATCGTGAAGCGCGAGTGGCGGTCCAGACGTGGGCGCGCGATCACCTGCCAGTGGGTGCCGACCAGCTGCTCGAATAGGACTCGCTGGCCGGCGTGGCTCGGAAACACGCGGCCGGTGAGGCGCACCAGTTGACCCGGAGGGACGTAGGTGGTGGGGCCGGTCAGCGTCGCCAGCGCTTGCACCCGCTGGTCCAGTGTGCGGCTGCGGATCCCCGCCGCGCTGACATACCAGCGGCGATTGGTGAAAACGACGCCCCTGCGCCGGACGAAGGCGAACCGGCCGGCGGCGTTGGTCCTGGTCGCGGCGACCGGCTGGAACCCGTGCCGGCCGGGGAGCTCGTGCCACAGCACGACCCGGGTCCCGGTGGGCTCCCCGAACAGCCGGCCGGCGATCTCGACGGGTTCCCCGGCGGTCGACGGGGTCGGGAACGCGGCGACGGTGAACGGGCTGCCGGCAGCGGCGGACGAGGCGGCCGAGCCTAGGATC
>JAFAZB010000310.1 GCA_019240015.1 Solirubrobacterales bacterium | reverse complement strand
GATCGTGGCCCCGCGCCCCGCCAGCAGCTCGAGGTTGGCTTGGGTGGCGGGGTGCAGGTACATGCGGTTGTTCATCGCCGGCGCGAGCGCCACCGGACAGGCGGCCGCCAGCGCCGCGACCGTCAGCAGGTTGTCGGCGTGGCCGTGCGCCAGCTTGGCGATCGTGTTGGCGCTGGCCGGCGCGATCAGGTACAGCTCGGCGCGCTCGACCAGCGCCAGGTGGCTGATCGCAGCGTGCTCGGGCAGCGGCTCGCCCGGATACGCGCCGCGCGCCGGGTCGGGCTCGAACTCGCTGCACAGCACCGGCCCGCCGGTAATCGCGGCGAACGACGCCTCGCCTACGAACCGGCGGCTCGCGGAGGTCTGGATCACGCGCAGCGAGTGCCCCGCCTGGACCGCCAGCCGCGCGGTCTCCAGCGCTTTGTACGCCGCGATCCCGCCGCTCACGCCTAGCAGCAAACGGGACACGGCGCCCTTACCGCCCGCGCACGCGTCCGAGCAACGGGGCCACCGCGCGTGCCTACCTGTAGTGGTACTTGAGCTTGCCCTGAGCGACCTCTTCGAGCGCGATCGTCAGGTAGTTCTTGGAGCGGGTGTCGACCATCGGCGGGGGAAACTCGTCGAACGTCCCTTCGCCGAGGTTGTGGTAGTAGGAGTTGATCTGCCGCGCGCGCTTGGCGGCCACGATCACGCTCGCGTAGTCGGAGTCGACGTTCTCGAGCAACTTGTCGATGCGGGGTGAGATCAAGATCGCGTGTCCTTCCTCGGGGGCCAACAAGGTTAGCGATCCGCCCCCGGCTCCCCGCCACGGCCCTCCGCCAGCGCGCTGCGCACGATCGCCACCAGCTCCTCGGTGGCCCGCTCCAGGCGGTCGTTGACGACCACGTGCGCGAACTCGCGCTGGGCCCGCAGCTCGTCCTCGGCGGTTCGCAGCCGCCGCTCTACCTGCTCGGGCGCGTCGGTCCCGCGCCCGAGCAGCCGCGTCCGGAGCGCCTCGAGGGAGGGTGGTGCGATGAACACGGCCATCGCTTCGGGGAGCGCGCGGCGTACCTGACGGGCTCCCTGGAGCTCGATCTCCAGCACCACTGGTACCCCCCGCTCGAGCCGGCGTTCGAGCTCGGAGCGCAGCGTGCCATAGCGGTTGCCCGAGTAGTCGGCGTGCTCGACGAAGTCGCCGCCCGCGACGTGAGCCTCGAACTGCTCGGGCGTGAGGAAGTGGTAGTCGACCCCGTCGCGCTCTCCCGGCCGTGGCTTGCGGGTCGTGGCGGACACCGACAGCTCGAGCTCCCCCAGCCGCTCCAGCAGCTCCCCGATCAGGGTCCCCTTGCCCACCCCCGAGGGACCCGTGATCACGATGACCCTAGCGCTTCCCGCCATATCGACCGTCCGTACGGCGGGAAGCGCTGGCCACGTGGCGTTGACGGCGCTGCGTCAGCGGCGCCGCATGAGCGCCACGAGCTCACCCCGCTGGCGCTCGGAGAGTCCTCCGAGCGTCTTGCTCGGGGAGATCCTGCACTGGTGCAGGATCTTGTTGACCTTCACCCGCCCGTACTTGGGCACCGCGAGCAGCAGGTCGAAGACCTTCGCGGTCTGGAGGTATTCCGGCGGCGCGAGCAGCAGCTCGTGAATCGGCTGGCGGCCTGCCTTGAGGTCGCGCTTGAGCTGTGCCCGTCGGCTACGGATGTCATTCGCGCGCTGAAGCGCCTCCATGCGTTGCACTAGAGAACGTTCCGGCGCAGCGAGGGGCTTGGAGAGCGATTCGCTGACCGGCGGCATGGGCGGCGACTATACATCTTGGTGACACGCGATCAAGGCAAATCTCGCGAATTCGACTCACCCTCAACCTGAGCTTCAGCGGTGTCGAGCCTGGTTTCGGGAATATCGAGGGTTTGCAGGGGCTTTTGCGTGCTATTCGCGACAATCGGGCGAGCGTCGCCCGAGCTCAAAATGGCTGCGGAGAGACTAGCTGAGCGCCGTCCGCCGAGGCGCTCAGCAGCTCCAGCTCGGCGGCCACCCGGTCCCCCGCGGCGGGGTCGCGAAAGCTCTCCGTGCCGACCGCGACGGCCCGCGCGCCGGCCCTGATCAGATCGAGCGCGTCGCGCCCGCGCTGGACGCCGCCCATCCCGATCACGGGCAGCTGCACCGCGCCGCACACCGCATGGACCTGCGCCAGCGCCACCGCTCTGACGGCGGGACCCGAGACCCCTCCGGTCACGCCACCCAGCCAGGGCTCGCCGGAGCGGGGGTCGAGCGCCATCCCGCGGAGCGTGTTGATCAGCGACAGCGCGCTCGCGCCCGCGTCCTGCGCCGCCCGGGCGACCGCCACCACGTCGCTCGCGTTCGGCGTCAGCTTGACGATCAGCGGCTTGTCGGTCAGCGGCCTGACCCGCGCCAGCAGCCGCGCCAGCTCATCCGGGTCGGCTCCCATCACGAGCCCGGTCTCGACGTTGGGGCAGGAGACGTTGAGCTCGAGCGCCGCCACTTCGGGGCGCGCCGAGCAGGCCTGCACGAGCTCCGCCACCTCCTGGCGGCTGAAACCCATCACGTTGACGATCACCGGCACCGGCAGCTCGGCGAGCTGCGGCAGGTCCTCGGCGAGGAACCCCGCCAGGCCCTTGTTGGGCAGGCCGATCGAGTTGATCAGGCCGCCCGCCAGCTCCCACAGGCGGGGCGGCGGGTTGCCCTCACGCGGCGTCAGCGTGACCGTCTTGGAAACGAACGCGGCGAACGGGAAGCGCTCCAGCAGCTGCTCGCCGAACGCCCGGCGGGCGGCGATCGCGTCGAACGTCCCCGAGCCGTTGATGATCGGGTGAGCGAGCTCCAGCCCGCACAGCTCGACCATCAGCCGGTCGCTCCGGCGGCCTGCATCAGTGGCCCGCCCCCGCGACCGCGGCCGTCTCGAGCAGGTGTGCGTCGAGCACCGGTCCCTCCAGGCAGAGCCGCACGTATCCCTCGCGGGTCGGCACCACGCAGCCGAAGCAGGCTCCGAACCCGCAGGCCATCCCCGACTCGAGCGCCAGCTGCGCGGGCAGCTCGAGCTCGGCGCACAGCGCCCTGATCGCTTCGAGCATCGCCGGCGGTCCACAGGCATAAACCTCCGCCTGAGGGTCTGCCTCGAGCTCTGCGGCCAGCAGCTCGGTGACGAGGCCGCGGTGGCCGGCGCTGCCGTCCTCGGTCGCCACCCGCGGGGCGCTCATCAACTCCGCGCCGGGGGCGTGCATCGCGTCCCGGAAGCCGAGCAGCGCGGTGGTGTCGGGGCCGAGCTGGTCCTGCCAGATCGCGAGCGGCGCGAGCCCCACCCCGCCACCGACCAGCAGTGGGCGTCGGCCTCGGTGGGGCGGGCGAAAGCCGGCCCCGAATGGCCCCGTGAGCAGCAGCTCCTCGCCGGGCAGGAGCTCCGAGAGCCTGCGGGTGCCGGGACCGACATCCTCGACCAGGAACTCGAGCTCGAGCGGTGCGCTGGCTGGGCAGGCGCGGAGCACGCTGAACGCCCGCGGCAGGAACGGTCGCTCGCCCTCTCCGCCCCCCCACCCGGCGGCGCAGGACAGCATGTAGAACTGGCCGGCCGCGGGCGTCGGGCCGTCGGCGTCCGCGCAGCGCAGCACCACGTAGGCCCCGTAGCGCTCGCGGGCAGTGATCCGAGCGCCGCGGCGCCCTAACGGCGCGGTCACCCGGTTCTCGCTCAACCCACCTCGCTGGGGTCCGGCGCCGCGGCACGCCCGGCGTGGTCGGCGGCTGCGGGGCGCCCGGCGTGGATCTCCTGGAGCGAGACGACCGCCGGCTCGCCGCGCCGTCCGGCGGCGATCGCCCGGGCGGCCGCCATTCCCCCCGCCATCGTCGTGATGCACGGGATCCCGCGGCCCGCGGCGGCGGTGCGGATCTCGTAGCCGTCGGTGCGCGCGCCGGTGCCGACGGGCGTGTTGATCACCAGATCGACTTCGCCGCGCTCGATCCAGTCCACGACGTGCGGCGAGCCCTCCCCCAGCTTGTTGATCTCGGTCACCGGAATCCCCATTCGCCGTAATGCTTGCGCCGTGCCGCGGGTGGCGGTGATCTGGAAGCCGAGGTCGTGCAGCGAGCTGGCGATCCCGGTCGCGGCGGGCTTGTCGCCGTCGGCGACGGTGATGAACACCGTGCCGGTCGACGGCAGCCGCGCGCCGGCCGCGGCCTGTGCCTTGGCGAACGCGGTCGGGAAGTCGGGCGCGATCCCCATCACCTCGCCGGTCGAGCGCATCTCCGGCCCGAGTAGCGAATCGGCCCCCGCGAAGCGGTCGAACGGCAGCACCACCTCCTTGACCGATACGTGCTCGGGGGCCGCGTCGGTCGGCAGCTCGAGCGCGGCCAGCGGCTCGCCCAGCAACACCCGGCAGGCCAGCTTGGCCAGCGGCAGGCCGATCGCCTTGGAGACGAACGGGACCGTGCGTGAGGCCCGGGGGTTGGCCTCGATCACGTGCAGCCCGTCGTCGCCGTGGATCGCGAACTGCACGTTCAGCAGCCCGACCGCGCCGAGCGCCCGGGCGATGCCCGCGGTCTGCTCGCGGATCCTGGCCAGCATCTCCTCTCCGAGCGCGTGCGGCGGCAGCACGCAGGCCGAATCGCCGGAGTGGATCCCGGCCTCCTCGACGTGCTGCATGATGCCCGCGATCCACACCTCGCGGCCGTCGCAGAGCGCGTCGACGTCGACCTCGATCGAGTCCTCGAGGAACCGATCCAGGTAGATCGGCCGCCCCCCGTCGCCGCCCACTCGGTGCAGGTACTCCTCCAACCCGGCGAGGTCGTAGACGATCTCCATCGCGCGGCCCCCCAGCACGTAGCTGGGTCTGACCAGCAGCGGGAAGCCCACGCCGGGCGCGCGCTCCAGCGCCTCCTGGGCGCTGCACGCGGTGGCGTACGGGGGCGCCTTGTAGCCGAGACCGTCGAGCAGCGGGCCGAACCGCGAGCGATCCTCGGCGAGGTCGATCGCGTCGATGCTGGTGCCGAGGATCGGGACGCCCGCCGCATCGAGCCCCGCGGCCAGCTTCAGCGGCGTCTGCCCGCCGAACTGGACCACCACCCCCTCGGGTCGCTCGACCTCGCAGACCGCCAGCACGTCCTCGAGCGTCAGCGGCTCGAAGTACAGGCGGTCGGAGGTGTCGTAGTCGGTCGAGACGGTCTCCGGATTGCAGTTGATCATCACCGCGTCGCGTCCCAGCTCGCGGACCGTCTGGGCGGCGTGCACGCAGCAGTAGTCGAACTCGATCCCCTGGCCGATGCGGTTCGGCCCCGAGCCGAGGATCACGACGCTGGGGCGCTCGCCGCGCAGCACTTCGCCATCCGCCGGCGGGCGCTCCCAGCCCGAGTAGAAGTAGGGGGTGCGGGCGGCGAACTCCGCCGCGCAGGTGTCGACTGCCTTGAACGTCCGCTGGCCCGCGAACGGCGCCTGCGGGTCGGCCACCAACTCGGCGAGCTCGTTCAGGAACCAGGGATGGATCTCGGTGCGGCGGTGCAGCTCCTCCACGTCGGCGCCGCGCCGCAGCGCCTCCAGCAGCAGGTCGAAGCGCTCGGCTCCGGGCGACTCGACCATCGCCAGCAGCTGTTCGTCGTCGTCCGGCGGGCGGGGCTGGGCGTCCAGCTCGCGCGAGCGCAGCGCCTTCGCGAATGCCTGCTTGAACGTGCGGCCGATCGCCATCGCCTCGCCGACCGACTTCATGTGGGTGCTGAGCGCCGCCTCGGCGCCGGGGAACTTCTCGAACGCGAACCGGGGCCACTTGACCACGCAGTAGTCGATCGCGGGCTCGAAGCTCGCCGGCGTGGCCTTGGTGATGTCGTTGGGGATCTCCTGGAGCGTGTAGCCGACCGCCAGCCGGGCCGCGATCTTGGCGATCGGGAAGCCGGTGGCCTTGCTGGCCAGCGCGCTGGAGCGAGACACCCTCGGGTTCATCTCGATCACCACGATCTCGTCGGTGGTTGGGTTGACCGCGAACTGCACGTTCGACCCCCCGGTCTCCACCCCGACCGCGCGGATCACGGTGATCGCCTGGTCGCGCAGCAGCTGGTACTGCTTGTCGCTCAGGGTTTGCTGGGGGGCCACGCAGACGCTGTCGCCGGTATGGACCCCCATCGGGTCGAGGTTCTCGATCGAGCACACGATCACCACGTTGTCGGAGGCATCGCGCATCACCTCGAGCTCGAACTCGCCCCACCCCAGCACCGACTCCTCGAGCAGCACCTGGCCGATCGGCGAGGCGGCCAACCCCCTCCCCACCACCCGCTCGAGCTCCGCCAATCCACGCACCACTCCCCCGCCCGTGCCCCCCAACGTGAACGCGGGCCGGACGATCAGCGGCAGCCCGATCGACTCGAGCGCGGCGTGCGCGTCGGCGAGGGTGTGTGCGATCGCGCTGCGGGGCACTCGCAGCCCGGCGTCGGTCATCGTCTGACGGAACCGCTCGCGGTCCTCGGCACGGTCGATCGCGTCGTAGTCGGCGCCGATCAGCTCGACTCCGAAGCGGTCCAGGGTCCCGTCCTCTTGCAGCGCCTTGGCGAGGTTCAGCGCGGTCTGTCCGCCCAGCGTCGGGAGCAGCGCGTCGGGCCGCTCGCGTTCGATCACCTGCGCCACCGGCCCTGGCAGCAGCGGCTCGATATAGGTGCTGGTCGCGAGCTCGGGATCGGTCATGATCGTCGCCGGGTTGGAGTTGACCAGCACCACGTGATAGCCCTCGTCGATCAGCACGCGGCAGGCCTGGGTGCCCGAGTAGTCGAACTCGGCCGCCTGGCCGATCACGATCGGCCCGGACCCGATCAGCAGGATCTTGTGGAGGTCGTCCCTACGCGGCACGCTTGATCTCCTCCACGAAGCGGTCGAACAGGTAGCGCGCGTCGTGGGGGCCGGGGCCCGCTTCCGGGTGGTACTGGACCGTCGCGCCAGGCACGTCGCGCAGCGCCAGCCCTTCGACCGTGCGGTCGTACAGGTTGATGTGGGTCAGCTCGGCGGCGCCGAAGTCGGTCTCCCAGCCGACCGCTCGATCGTGCTCGATCCGCTTCGCGCCGTCCGGGCCGAGCACCGCGAAGCCGTGGTTCTGGCTCGTGATCTCGGTCCTGCCGGTGGTCAGGTCCTTGACCGGGTGGTTGGCTCCGTGGTGGCCGAACGGCAGCTTGTAGGTCTCCAGTCCGACAGCCCGGCACAGCAGCTGGTGCCCCAGGCAGATCCCGTACACGGGCAGCCTGCCGACCAGCCCGCGGACCGTCTGCACGATGTAGTCGAGCGCCGCGGGATCGCCGGGGCCGTTGGCGAGGAAGATCGCGTCGGGGTGGCCGGCCAGCAGCTCCTCGGGTCCGGCGGTACAGGGGTGAAGCTCCACCGTGGCACCTCGCGCGCGCAGGTTGCGCACGATCGAGAGCTTGACGCCGGTGTCGATCATCGCCACCCGAGGCCCCGCTCCGGTCCCGCTCAAGGTGGTGGCCTCTCCAGGCGTCACGTCGCGGGCAAGATCACGCCCGCTCATCGACGGCTCCGCGGCGATCAGCCCCCGCGCCTCGCGCTCGTCGATCCGGGTCGGGAACACGCCACCCGGCATCGCCCCGCGCTCACGGATGTGGCGCACCAGCGCGCGCGTGTCGAGATCGGTGATCGCGGGGATCCCGCAGTCGATCAGCCAGCTGAGCCAGCCGCGCTCGGCCCCGGGGGCATCCTCGCGGTCGACCGCCGCACGCATGATCGCGGCGCGGGCGTGGACGCGGTCTGACTCCATCGCCTCCTCGCTGGCGCCGTAGTTGCCGATCATCGGGTAGGTGAACGCGATCAGCTGGCCCGCGTAGCTGGGATCGGTCATCGCCTCCTGGTAGCCCGCCATCGAGGTGGTGAACACGATCTCTCCGACCGCGTGCGCGTCGGCGCCGCACGCCAGCCCATCGAAACGCGTCCCGTCCTCGAGCAGGACGTAGGCGGTGGGCTCGCTCACGCGAGCGCGCCGGCCTGCGCGAGCATCGGCGTCCGGAACGCCACCGCCCCCGCCGCGACCGTCAGCACCACGCGGCCGTGCAGGGTGCGTCCATGGAAGCAGCAGTTCTCCGACCGGCTCACGTAGCCCTTGGCGCCGACCTCGAACCGGGCGCCCAGGTCGACCAGGCAGAGGTTGGCGGGCTCCTCGGGCGCGATCCGCGGCGTGGGCAGCGCATACAGAGCGGCACCGCCGCTCATCCGCTCGACCACCACCTCCAGCTCCAGCTCGCCCGGCATCACGAGCTCGGTGAACAGCGCGGCGAACGCGGTCTCGAGCCCCGTGGTCCCCATCGGCGCCTGCTCGAACGGGACCTCCTTCTCGTGCCGGGCGTGGGGCGCGTGATCGGTCGCGACGCAGTCGATCAGGCCGCTGCGTAGCGCCGCCACCAGCGCGCGGCGGTCCGACTCGGCCCGCAGCGGCGGGTTCATCTTGAAGCGGCTGTCGAGCGTCCTGACGAGGTCGTCGGTCAGGGTCAGGTGATGTGGACAGACCTCGGCGCTGACCCGGGCGCCCGCCTGCTTGGCCTGCTCGAGCGCCGCCACCGACTCCTGCGCGGAGAGGTGCTGGAAATGGACCCTGGCTTGCTCGTAGCGCGCCAGCGCGGCGTCCCGGGCGACCATCGTCGACTCCGACAGCGAGGGGATTCCGGCGAGCCCAAGTCGGGCCGAGACCGGGCCCTCGTGCATCACGCCGCCGCCCGACAAGCCGGGATCCTCTTCGTGCAGCGCCAGCACCCCGCCGGCGAGCCGCTGATACTGGAGCGCCTTGCGCAACATCCCGGCCGACACCACGGGGCGGCCATCGTCGGTGAATCCGAGCGCGCCCGCGTCGCGCAGCTCCGCCATCTCGGTCAGCTCCTGACCTTCCGATCGGCGCGTGATCGCGGCCAGGAACCCGACCGGCACGTGCGCGTGACGGCACGCCGCGTCGACCACCGAGCGCAGCACCGCCGCGTCGTCGACGATCGGGTCGGTGTTGGGCATCGCGATCACCGCGCAGAAGCCTCCCGCGGCGGCGGCGGCGGTGCCGCTCTCGATGTCCTCCTTGTACTCCTGTCCCGGGCTGCGCAGGTGCACGTGCGGGTCCACGAAGCCGGGGAAGGCGTGCTTGCCGGTGGCGTCGAGCAGCTCGCCGCCATCGGGCGCCGAGAGCGTGCCCGCGACGCCCAGCTCGGCGATCCGGCCTCCCCGGATCAGGATGTCGCGCGGCTCGTCGAGCCCGGCCCGGGGGTCGAGCACGTGGGCGCCGCGGATCAGCAGCTCGCACGGCTCGGCGGCGGCTCCATACAGGCGGTCGGTGTGCACCATCACGCCACCGCCGCCAGGAGCGGGAATCGAGCCATCTCTGCCACCGGCGCGAGGAGCGGCACTCGCACCATCACGCTACCGCCGCCAGGAGCGGGGCCCCGACCAGCAGCTCGTACAGCACCGCCATCCGGACCGCCACCCCCGCCTTCACCTGGGCGCCGATCAGCGCCACCGGCGAGTCGATCGCGTCGGCCGACAGCTCGACGCCGCGGTTGACGGGGCCGGGGTGCATCAGCAGCTGTCCGGGACGCAGCTGGGCGGCGCTGATCTGATAGCGCTCGGAGTACTCGCGGAGCGAGGGCACGAACGACTCGCGCATCCGCTCCTGCTGCATCCGCAGCACGTAGACCACATCGGCCTCGTGCAAGCGGGCCAGCGTGGCGGTCGCCTCGCAGCCCAGCGCCTCGATGCCCCGCGGGATCAGCGTCGGCGGGCCGCAGACGGTCACCGACGCGCCCATCCGCTTGAACGCGAGGATGTCCGAGCGCGCCACGCGTGAGTGCATCACGTCGCCCACGATCCAGATGTTGGCCTGCTCCAGCGAGCCCAGCTTGCGGCGCAGCGTGAACACGTCGAGCAGCGCCTGGGTCGGGTGCTCGTGCTTGCCGTCGCCGGCGTTGATCACCGCCGCCTCGGTCCAGCCCGCGACCAGCTGCGCCGCCCCCACCTCGGGCGAGCGGATCACGATCGCCGCCGGGTCGTACGCGGAGAGCGTCTGGACGGTGTCCTTCAGCGACTCGCCTTTGTCGACGGCCGAGCCGATCGAGCGCACGTTGACCACGTCGGCGCTGAGCCGCTTGGCGGCCAGCTCGAAGCTCGAGCTGGTGCGCGTCGAGGACTCGTAGAACAGGTTGACGACGGTCCGCCCGCGCAGCGCGGGGACCTTCTTGATCTCCCTGCCCTGCACCTCGGCGAACGACTCCGCGCGATCCAGGATCCGCTCGATCCGCGACCGGTCGAGGTCGTCGATCGAGATCAGATGCCGCGGCATCGCCGTGGTCATGCGGCCTGCCTGCGAGGTTCGGTGGCGGGGCTGGTCATGCGGCCTGCCTGCGAGGTTCGGTGGCGGGGCCGGGTCATGCGGCTTGCCTGCGAGGTTCGGTGGCGGGGCCGATCGTGACCTCGTCGCGGCCGTCGATCTCCTGTACGCGGACGTTTACCCGCTGGCTCTGGGACGTCGGCAGGTTCTTGCCCACGTAGTCGGGGCGGATCGGCAGCTCACGATGGCCGCGGTCGACCAAAGCCGCCAGCTGCACCCTGGCGGGGCGTCCGTAGTCGAAGATCTCGTCGATCGCGGCGCGCACCGTCCGGCCGGTGTACAGGACGTCGTCGACGATCACGATCGTGCGCCCGTCGATCGGGAAATCCAGCTGCGTCGCGTGCACCACGGGGGCGCTCGGCCGAATCGCGAGGTCGTCGCGGTAGAAGGAGATGTCGACGTAGCCGAGCGGCACGTCGGTATCCAGGAGCTCGCTCGTCAGTGCGTGGATCCGCCGGGCCAGGTGCGCCCCGCGGCGATGGATGCCCACCAGCGCGAGCGAACCATCCGGGTTCTTCTCGATGATCTCGTGAGCGATCCGCACCAGCGTGCGGCGCATATCATCGCGGTCGATAACGACCGTGGGGGCTTGCAACGTGCTCCTTCCTGGCCTCGCTGGACCTGGTTAAAGGGGCCGACGTGGATGAGGTTAGCAGCGGCCCCGGCGTGGCCCGCCGTCGATCGTCGGTCGTCCGTCGTGGGGACGACGAGGCCGCCCGTCCCTCCACTGAACTTTGGCGAATCAGTTCGGAGGGGCCGAACCAAATCGCCAAAGTTCGCCGAGGGCGCGGCGGTAGAGCAGGTGCTTGCGCCCGAAGTGGTTGAACTCGCGCTCGTATACGAAGCCTGACTTCTCCATCACCCGCCGGGAGGCCAGGTTGTCCGGTCTGGTGTAGGCGATGATCTCCGCCAGCTGCAGGTCACGCTGCGCCACCTCGACCGCGGCCTGGGCAAGCTCGGTAGCCAGCCCCTCGCCCCAACGATCGGGCATGATCGCCCACCCCGCCTCGACCGCGCGGAGCTGTGCCACGAAGGTCCACTGGAGACCGCCGCGACCCACCATCTCCGCGCTGGCGCGGTCGCGCAGCAACCACATCCCGAAGCCGTAGCGCTCCCAGTGGTGGTTCGACGCGACCAGCCGCTCGGCGAGCTGGGACTGTGTCGGCGGGTCCGGGCTCGGCGACAGCCAGCGGGCGATCTCTGGATCGAGCAGCAAGCGGGAGAGCTCGGTCGCGTGCTCGGGACGGGTGCGCTCGCAGATCAACCGCGGCGTCTCGAGGCGCTCGAGGGCGCGGCCGTTCACGACGCGGGCTGGGGCGCTTGGCCGTTCACGACTGGCGTCGGGTCGTGCAGGCATTCACGAGGCCGGCGGCATCGCCGGCTGGCTCGTGGGGCTGACGTCCCGGGCGGAGCTCGACTCGGCCAGGCCATTGGCCGGTGCCTGGCGCCTTCCGGCTTCACCGTCCCACCTCAGCAGGCTCGGGTCACCGCGCTCGGGGAACGGAATCTCGATCGTGTCGAAATCGCGCGGGGTCACTGTCTGGGGGAACACCGCCTGCGCCTCGCCGCGCAGCAGGCCCACCGGATAGCGGGTTGAGAAATGGGTCAGCGCCAGCATCCTGACCTCGGCTGCGCGGGCCACCTCGGCCGCCTGTGCGGCGGTCGAGTGACCGGTCTGGCCGGCGCGCTCGCGCTCCTCCTCGGCGAACGTGGCCTCGTGGATGAGCACGTCCGCCTGGTGGGCCGCGAGCCGCAGCGCCTCGGAGGGGAGCGTGTCGCCGGAGATCGCGAGCTTGCGCCCCGGCCGGGACGGACCCATCACCTGATCGGGGCGGATCCCGCGGACGGTCTCGCCATGCTGCACGCGGCCGAACTCTGGGCCCGGGGTCAGGCCCAGCCTCGCCGCGGCGGCGGGATCGAACACCCCGGGGC
Organism: Solirubrobacterales bacterium; assembly: GCA_019240015.1. Taxonomy (GTDB): domain Bacteria; phylum Actinomycetota; class Thermoleophilia; order Solirubrobacterales; family Solirubrobacteraceae; genus Palsa-465. The sequence goes on along the minus strand of JAFAZB010000310.1, from coordinate 8,287 downwards.
GTTGGTCCTCGAACACCACGTATCCCAGCGCGGCGATCCGGTGCGCGACCCCCACCGCCGCGATCCGGTAGCCGGCGCGGACGAGCACATCGCCCGGCGCCAGCTCGACCAGCTCGAGTTCGAAGCGAACCCGTCCCGCCGCGCGGAGCGACAGCGCCAGCAGCTCGCGCAGCCCGGCGGGGCCGTGGATCGCGAGCGGGCGCTCCCGGCCTCGCAGGTCGAACGTCTTCAGCAGTCCCGGGAGGCCCAGCCAATGGTCGGCGTGGAAGTGGGTCAGGAACACCTCGCTCAGGTCGCTGAGGCCGACGGAGCTGACCAGCTGGCGCTGCGTGCCTTCGCCGCAGTCGAACAAGATCCGGTCGCCGCCACGGCGCAGCAGCAGCGCGGGCAGTCCGCGTCGCGGAGTGGGGATCGAGCCGGCGGTACCGGCGAAGAAGATCGAGAAGTCCACCGGCGGTCAGTCTGTCAGCCGAGGGTCACGAGCTCGAAGCACACCTTGCCCGCGTTGACGCGCGCGATCCCCATCGTCCGTCGGGGCGCCCGGCGCCGCTCGGTGGGGCTGCCCGGGTTGAAGATCTGAAAGGCATCGTCGGCCCGCTCACGCAGTGGCATGTGCGAGTGGCCGAACACGACCGCGTCGTGCTGTGGAAAGCGAGCCCGCATCCGAGCGAGCCGCCCCGGCGCCGTGCCGGCGTCGTGGATCACGCCGAGCCTCGCCCCCTCGGCTTCGAAGCTGACCGTTTCCGGCAGCCGCGCGCGCACCGCCTGCTCGTCGACATTGCCGTGCACTGCGATCACATCGCCAAGTGACTCCAGCTCGCGCAGCACCGACAGCGCCACGAAATCGCCGGCGTGCACGATCAAGTCTGCGCGCCGCGCCTCGGACAGCAGCCGGTCCGGCAGCCGTCGCGCACCCCTGGGCAAATGGGTGTCGGAGACGATCGCGATCACCACTGTAAGCTCGTGATAGCAGTCCCCGCTCAGAGCGCCCGTAGCTCAGGGGATAGAGCGTTCGCCTCCGGAGCGAAAGGTCGCAGGTTCAAATCCTGCCGGGCGCGCTCGACGCTGCTGGCTCTCGGGTCACCGGCCCCCACGCGATTCCTTCAAGCTGGAGGTGCCAGGAGAACCCCGTCGGGCTCGTGCTCGCTCACACGTAGTCGAAGACGGGCCAGCAGCATCGATTCAGACGGGAGATAGGTCCGCCAGCTAACTGAGGTAAAGAACGCCACCGCCGCATGCCTGGCAGTGATGAACCCCCCCAATTTCCGTAGCTGAGCGGAAAGCTGGTCGTTAGTCCTCCCGGAGCGCGGATCGGAGACCTCGGGCAAGGGATAAGTGCCGCGCCGGTCGAGGAACCAGACCGCGTCGCCTGCATTGGTGAAGATCGGTACATCCGGGGGAAGCCCGCGAACCGTGGCCATCAATGGACTGTGTTGCCAGAAGGAATCGGCGTACTGCACCGAGCTGTGTCGCACGGTCCGCAGCCAGGCTCCCCCGCGCGCCAGGGCAAGCGCGCCGAAGGCCACAAGAACCGCCAACGGGAGCACGCGCAGCCGGATCGGGACCTTGGTCAACTCCTCGCCCGCGAGATAACCGATCCCGACCAGAACCAGCAGGTGCGCCGGGGCCAGGATCCTCGCGTCGATCCCGGTTGAGGCGTCGAGGAACGTGTCCGAGACGACTACTCCTGCGAGGTAGCAGAGCACCAGCAGGCTGATTAGGAGCTGGAGCGCTGACCGCCTACGCGCGCGCCACGCCAGGCTCAGCACGAGGATCATTACGAGGATCCAGGCCGCGGCCTTGACGATGCCCGGCGCACGACTCGGTGCGAACCACGATCCGGCCGCGCGTAGCGCGGTGTGAAGTTGCGCTGCCGTGAGCGGGTGAAAGGCGACGGTTCGGGCGGCGGCGCTGCCGTTGAGCGCGTTGCGAAGCACCCACACGGCAGCCGGAGCCCCGCAGGCTGAGGCGAAGATCGCCGCGTCGAGGAGTCGCCTCCTGAGCGCGGGTGTGCCGGCAAGCAGCACCACCAGGGCTCCTCCGGGAATCAATCCGAGGCCGGCGTAGCGCGTGAGTACCGCGGCTCCGATCAACACCCCCGCAGCGGCCAACGGGCCGCGGGCACAGCGTTCCAGGTAGCAGGACAACGCGAACGTTCCCGCGAGTACCAGGGGAAGGAATAGGACCTCGCTCTCCACGTTCACATACACGTCGAGGAGGTCGGGCGCGGCTAGGACTAGCAGTGGCCCCAGGAAAAGCGCTGCGCGATTGCCGGACCACGTATACGGGACCCAGCCCGCAAGCACGAGCAGGAGCGCGAAGCACACGGCCGAGAGCACGCGTCCGGCAGATTGTGCACCGAGCGTGGGCAGCAGCGGTGCGAGCACGGCGGAGTACAGGGGCTCGAACACTGTCGTTGGCTCCCAGGGCGTGAGGCTTCGGCCTGAAAGCGCCGGCACGGACGCCGTGAGGTTGACGCCGTAGGGGGCGGCTGCGCCATGTCCATGGGCGATCCCGTCAGCCGTCGCGAGGTAAGCGACCGAGTCCGGTGAGATGGCCAAGCCGTGCGGTGTGGCGACCCGCTCGGTCGCGATCGCCACGATCGCGATCGCGACGCAGATCAGAGCAGTCGCACCCTGGCGAGACCGTCGTGTGCACGGCTCTCGCTCTCCTCGCGGGGTCTCATTCCCGTCCGGGCGCACGCGGATATCCTCCTCGATTCACGCGCGTCGCGTACGGCATGGGCAGCTCGCCCGAGTGCCGGATCAAGGGGCAGCGTCCGACTGGGCGGTATTAGTGTTGCCCGCGAGTGTCGACGCTCGATACGCGTGGAGGGCCTGCGCCCAAGCGGACTTTGCCCCACGGCGACGCCGTGGCTGTCGAGTTGACCTCGGCCATCCGCGTTGGTGACCTCGACGCGTTGGGACGCCTCCTCGCCGAGCGACCGGAGCTCGCTTCGGTGCGCATGATCGGCCGCAAAGGCCCCGAGGGCGGCTGGCGCACCCCCTTGCACGCGGCTGCCGACTGGCCCGGCTACTTCCCCGCCGCGCCCGCGGCGGTCGCCCTGCTCCTGGAGGCGGGGGCTGATCCGAATGACGACACCGGCGGCGGGCTCCCCGAGACGCCACTGCATTGGGCAGCGAGCACCGACGACGTAGACGTCGCCGTCGTGCTGATCGACGGCGGCGCCGAGCTCGAAATCCCCGGTGGGTCGATCGGCACTCCCCTCGACAACGCGATCGGCTACAGCTGCTGGCACGTTGCCCGACTGCTCGTCGCGAGAGGCGCCACGGTCGAGCGGCTTTGGCACGCGGCGGCGCTCGGGATGCTGGCACGGATGGAAGAACTCCTCGGGGAGCGAGGCGACGCGGCTGGCGAGGTCTCCCAGGCGTTCTGGCATGCGTGCGCTGCCGGCCAGCGCCGCGCGGCCGATCACCTACTCGCGCAAGGGGCCGATCTCGGCTGGGTCCCCGACTATGCCGAAGGCACCCCCCTGGATGCGGCCGGCTCGCTGGGCACCCGCCAGGAGAATGTCCTCAGCTGGCTGCGGGAGCGAGGCGCCCCCTCGGCAAGGCCTCGAGACTGAGCCGCAGCCCCTCGCGTACAGCGGCGAACACGCGGTGGCGCGGCTGGCCTACAGGAGGGGCCAGCTCGGGCGGCTCGGGTTGATCTCTTCGGTCGCCGGCAGGGCTTCGGCGGGCATACCGAGTGATTGGTATTGGGCGTACAGGGCCAGCTGGCGGGTGTGCTTTGTTCTGCTCTGCGCTTGGTGGCTATCGAGGATCGCGGCGATCCGTCGGTCGGCGAGGATCAGCAGCGAGACCGCGCTGATTGCCAGTAGGGTGGCCATGACTCCGAGCGCGACCGCGGGCAGCGATCCGCCCCGTCGGATCTCGTTCAGTACCAGCCCGATCGTGATCAGCTCGCCGATCACCGCCCACAGGGTCAGCGCGGTGGCAACCAGGAATCCCCACACGGTGCCCTGGTACTGCGGCTCGGCGACCGGCGAACCACGATGTACCTGCACCGTCGTCTGGGTGGCGGTGTAGATCAGCGGTCCGACGATCACGATCACGCCGAACATCAGGTTCAAGCCCGTATAAGTACTGGCGGGAACGAGGGTGCCGTTGGGCAGCACGTTCGCTGAGAGGATCGTGCCGAGCAGCGAACCGAATACCGTCAGGGTCGACGCGAAGCTCGCAGCGAAGTTCCAGTTCGGGGGCCCAAGCCGATCGCTCCTGCTCGTGCCGCTGCCGTCCCTGAGCCAGCTGACACCGACGAGCGCGAACCCCGCCGCCAGCGGCGCGAACACGGTCATCCAGATCCACCACGGCGTCCCCGAGCCGGCGGTGCGAAGCAATTGAGCAGCAACGAACCTCATGCTCGCCGCAACCGTATCCGCTCCACCCACCTGCGTGGCGACGGTACGCGGCCTTTCATGCAGCGAGGTCCTGCACCATCAACGCCGGACCTCCAGCAGCAAGGCGACCGGGGTGACCCCGGGGAGCAGGTGCGTCGCCCGGGTGGCGAGGCCGAGCCTCCAGAGCGCGCCCTTCGTGAACGCGAGCACCGCAGCGGCAGTGGGCGATTGCGAGGGCAGGGCCACGATCGCCCAGGTGGGCCGGCGCTGCTCGCGCAGAACCGCAGCGAACGTCGCCTGCCTGGCCCAGATCGGGTTCAGAGCCTTGACGCCGTAGAAGACGAGCGGCGCCTGGATCCCGGGGTCCTTGGGCGCGAGCACGGCCTGCCCGGCGACCGTGTGGGAGCCGAGATAGGCGACCGCGTCGCGGGCGTCGAGCTCGAATCCCGCGCGGCGGTGGCTCGCGAGCAGGCCGGCTGCCGCGGCCACGGCGGCCGCGAGCACCAGCAGTGCCGCGGCGGGGCGGGCCAGCTGGGCAAGCTCCGTCCCGGCCGCGGCGATCGCGAGCAGCATGAATGGCGCCGCGACCGCGGCGTAGCGGGTAAGCATCAGGTGGGCGCCGAGCGCGCTCGCGACCAGCAACACGAGCGGCTCGCCGGCGGCCAGGAGCAGAACGAGCTGCCGCTCGCGCAGCGCGCCGCCTCGCGCCACGAGCACCAGCAACGCGGCGACCATGACGGCGCAACCCAGTACGGGAAGCGTCTCGATCCGGCCGGCGAACGGCGTCTCGAGCACCCGGGCGGCACTGGCGATCGTCACACCGGCGCTGTCGGCGACCCCGGTCCTGATCGGAATCGAGCGGTGCTGCGCGATCGCCAGCGGCACGAGCGCCAGCGCCGCGCAGGCACAGGCGACGACGTACGCGCCGCGCTCGACGGTCGTCAACACCCTGCTTCTGATCACCCGCCAGCAGAGCCCCACCAACACCAGCGCCGCGGTGTAGTGGAGCGCGATCGCCAGCATCGAGGCCGCCGCGGCCGCCGCCAGCCACGGCCGCGAGCGGGTTGGGTCCCGTTCGGCCGCAAGCACCGCCCCCGCCGCCACCGTGACGGCGAGCATCACAAACAAGTAGGGCTGCGCGCGCTGCGCGTACTCGAGCACGAACGGGCTTGCTCCCGTGAGCGCCGCGGCACCCAGCGCGGCGGTCCGTCGCAGGCCGGTCAGCGACGCCAGCCAGTAGACGGCGGCCACCAGCAGGCCGCCGCCCAGGGCCGATGGGATTCGCGCCACCCATTCGGCGTCCGAACCGAGGCGCACCAGCCATTCGTGCAGGAAGTAGAAGTACGCCGGCGGGGACAGCTCGGTCCTGCTGACGCCGTGGAGCAGACCGCCGAGCGGCGCGAGCGCTGCGGTGACGCTCTGGACCTCGTCGACGTAGTAGCTCGAGGAGCCAAGCTGCCAACCGAAATTGGCCAGGCTCAGCCCGATCACGACCGGCAGCGCAACCCGCGCGGGCGAGGACCAGACTGCGCCGCCACGGCTTCTTCCCGGCGGCGAGCGCCCCACGGCTGGCTCCTGCCTGGCGGTCAGGGGTAGCGTGTCCATCGGCTCGGCCCGGCGGGCGGCCGCAAAGCTAGCAGGCATCGACGGTCGCAGACCGGGGTAGTCGGCTTGCGCTACGTGCGAGAGTTCCCCCGAGCGATTAGGCGAGGAGGACAAGGTATGACCGACACGACATCGGGCTCGCGGACGATCGCGGCCACCGTCGCCGGGCTTCCGGGCTCGGCGGCCGAGCGGTTCGGCGATCTCGTAGCGGCCCGTCACAGGGCCGACGGGGAGTGGAGCGAGCTCACCTACGCCGAGATCGGAAAGGCGATCGAAGAGCTGGCGCTGGGGCTGGTCGGGCTCGGAATCGCACCTGGCGATCGCGTCTGCATCCTCGCCGACACGCGGGTGGAATGGACGATCGCCAGCTATGCGATTTCCGCCTCCGGCGCGGTCGTGGTGCCGATCTATCCGACCAACTCGCCGAGCGAGTGCAAGTGGGTGATCGGCAACTCAGGCGCCCGCGCGGTGGTCTGCGAGGACCAGGGCCAGCGGAGCAAGGTGCAGCAGGTCTCAGACCAGCTTCCCGAGCTCGAGCACGTGATCGGGATCGCGGACGACGCCGGCGATCTCAGCATCGAGCAGTTGCGGGCGCGCGGACGGGACGGCGACCGCAGCGCGCTTGCCGCGCGGCAGGAGCGGGTCGAGCCCGAGGATCCGTACACGATCATCTACACGTCGGGCACGACGGGGCCCCCGAAGGGCGTCGTGCTCACGCACGCAAACGCGATGTCGGTCTGCAAGATGGTCGAGGAGCTGGAGTTCGTGCAGCCCGGGGAGACCACCTATCTGTATCTGCCGCTGGCGCACGCGTTCGCGCTGACCGCGCAGCTGGCGTCGTTCGACCGGGGCACCACGATCGTCTACTACGGGGGGGACACAAAGCAGATCCTGGGCGAGCTGGTGGAGACGCAGCCGACCTATCTCCCTTCGGTCCCACGTATCTTCGAGAAGCTCTACACGGCCGCGATGAAGCTCCAGGAGCAGGCGAGCGCGGAGGATCGCGAGCGCTTCCAGAAGGCGATCAAGCTCGGCGTCGAGGTGCGGATGCGCCGAGAGCGCGGGGAGACAGTGCCCGAGGAAATGGAGCGTGCGTTTCGCGAGGCCGATGAGGGGGTGTTCGCGCGCGTGCGGCAGCTGTTCGGCGGCCAGGTCCGTCAGGCCGTCTCGGGCGCGGCCCCGATCGCCCCGGAGATCCTGGAGTTCTTCTACGCCGCGGGCATCCCGGTGCTGGAGGGCTGGGGGTTGACGGAGACGACGGCGGTCGGGACCGTCGGCACGCTCGAGCACTTCAAGTTCGGCACCGTGGGTCGAGCGATGCCCGGGGTGGAGCTACGAATCGCACAGGACGGCGAGATCCTGCTCCGGGGACCGAACGTGTTCAAGGAGTACTGGGGCAATCCCGAGGCAACCGCGGATACGCTGATCGACGGCTGGCTGCACACCGGCGATGTCGGGGAGCTCGACGACGACGGCTACCTGAAGATCACCGGGCGCAAGAAGGACATCATCATCACCGCCGGCGGCAAGAACCTGACCCCGGCCAACCTTGAGAACGATCTCAAGCAGTCGCGGTTCATCTCCCAGGCCGTGATGTACGGCGACCGGCGTCCCTACCCGGTCGCGGTCATAACCCTTGATCCCGACGAGATCATCCCGTGGGCCAAGGAGCGCGAGCTCCCGGATGATCTCGCCAGCCTCGCCGAGAACGACCAGATCCGGGAGCTGATCCAAGCCGAGGTCGACCGGGCCAACGGCAACTACGCGTCGGTCGAGCAGATCAAGAAGTTCGCGATCCTCGACCATGACCTGTCGGTCGATAGTGGCGAGCTGACTCCCACCCTCAAGGTCAAGCGCAACGTGATCAACGACCGGTACGCCGAGCGGTTCGAGTCGATGTACGGGTAGGCGGTCGGCGCGGGCGGGGGGGCCCGGGGCGCGCCGGATACGCGGGCCCGGGGCGCGCTGGATCGTCGGGCGGGGGCGCGCCGGATCGTCAACCGGGGCGCGCTGGATCGTCGGGCGGGGGCGCGCCGGATCGTCAAAATATCCCAACCGATCCGCTAGCCGGGAGGGTGCGTCCGGGAATGACGCTGTGGGCGCCAGCATCGCGCACACCCGGCTGCAAGGGGCACCGAGTGGGAGATCTTGACGATCCGCGGGGCCGGGAGCCTCGGTGCCCGGTGACGATCCCCATGGTCGGGGCCGCTCACCCGGAGCCAAAGGGCCTGCGACGCGCCTACGAGCCGCCTCAGATCGCCGGGGGGTTGGGGTCCGGCGGGATCGGGCTGGGGTCAGGGCCCGGGCTGGGGGGCTGGGGGT
>JAFAZB010000307.1 GCA_019240015.1 Solirubrobacterales bacterium | reverse complement strand
GATGGCGCGCCGCTCGATGACCTGGCGCTGTGGGCGGTTCCGGCCCGGGGAAGGATGCTGCTGCGCGAGCTGCGTACGTTCGCCACGGTCGCCGCCACCGACTACGCGGACAATGGCCCGCCCGGCTACTCGCCGCTCGGCTCGGGGCGAGGCGGGCTCGAGGTCGCGGGGTTCGCGATCAGCGACGAAACCGCGGCGGCGATCGAGCAACTCGATCTCGCGGCGGCGTCGGTGCCGCCGTCGAGCGGGCGGCGGGTCTTGCTGCTGGGGCGCGACGGGATCGATCCGGACGAGCGGCTCAGAGCGCGCTTCGCCGACAGCGGCGTCGAGGTGACGGTCGCACCCGGGCGAGGCTACGCGGAAATGATGACCCACCCGCAGTTCGCCAGGACGCCGCGCGAGGAGCTGGTCCGGGTGGTGAGCTGGTTCGAGCGTGCGCCGGCAGAGGCTGCCGACGCGAGCCGGCGACCGCGGGTGAGCGTCACCGCGCTCCAGACAGCCGAGCTGAGGGCAGGCGGGATCCCGATCTTGGAGCGGCCGCTCGCGTTCGAGCACGCCGGGATCGCATTGCGGGGCGTGCTGACCGAGCCGCGTCCCACCCTGGCGGCCGCGCCTCAGACCTGCGCGGTGCTGCTGAGCGCAGGCGCGATCCGGCGAATCGGCCCGAACCGGATGTGGGTCGAGACCGCGCGGCGCTGGGCCGCCCGGGGCATCCCCACCGTGCGGCTCGATGTCAAAGGCGTCGGCGACGCCGATGGCGACGAGTCGCGCTACCTGGAGACCGCCCAGTTCTACAGGCCCGAGCTGACCGAGCAGGTGCTGGCCGCGCTCGACGGACTCGTCGCCCAGGGGCTGCCGGGGCGCTTCGTCCTTGGCGGGCTGTGCTCCGGCGCGTATTGGGCCTTGCACGCCGCACTGGCCGACCAGCGGGTGGTCGGCCTGCAGCTCGTGAACCTGCACTCCTTCTTCTGGAACGAGCTCGACGTTTCGTCGCGCAACCTGCGCCTGGCCGGCGCCTATCTGCGGGAGCGCCGCTGGCGGGAGATGGTCCGGATCGCGGCGAGCGAGCGGCGGATCGCCCGCACCGTGCGCGCACAGCTGCGAGCGGCGATCGACCCCAGCGTACGGAACGCCCGCAAGCCTGGCGGCGACCGCGTGGACCGGGCGCTCGATGAGCTGCGCGACCGCGGCGTCGAGACGCTCTTGCTGTTCAGCGAGGGCGAGCCGCTCGAGGACTCGCTCTCGCGGACCGGCCGGCTCGAGCGGCTGCCGAGCTGGCCCAACCTGCGGCTCGAGCGGATCCCGATCAAGGACCACACGTTCCGGGCGGCGTGGGCGCAGCGGCGGGCCAGCGAGATCCTCGACGCCGCGCTGGCACGCTCGCTAGCGGGCTCATGATCGAGACCCGGCGTCCGCCATCCGGTCGGAGGACGATCAATGGCTCGCGTGGCCACGCCACGCTCTATCAGCGCTGGTGCGACCAGGTGCGGGCGGCCACCGGTGCGGTCAGCCACCCCGAACCGGTGGAGATCGAGCCGTTCGTCGAGCAGGCGATCCTCGAGCGCTCCAGCGAGCTGAACCGGCGGGAGGGACTCGAGTCTGAGCTTCGGGCGCGCCGCGGCGGCGCCCGGCGTACCGGCGCGCGCCCGACCCCGGAGAGCGGGTACCCGGCGCCCCAGCGTGCGACGCTGCGCCGCCGGGTCGGGGTCGACCTGGCGCTGCTGGGCGTGCTCGTCCTGGGGGCGTGGGCAGCCGCGGGAGGGCTGGGTCCGGCGCGCCCGGAGGCGATCCTGCTCGCGGCGATCGCGGTCCCCGGCGGCGGACTGTTGATCGCGCTTGGAGTCGACGAGTCGCTGAGCGCGCTCGCGCTGGCGGTGGGGCTCAGTCTGGGGATCGAGATCCTCGGGAGCCTGGCGATGGTGTGGAGCACGTTCTGGCACCCGGTGGGAATGGCCGTCGTGCTCGGCGGCGGATCGGCCGGGCTGCTGGTGCGCGACCTGGCGGGCGCCGGCCGCGCGCTGGCTCGGGATAGGACGCCGCGGCGCCGCGAGCGACGTGCGCGCCTGCGAGCGTGCGGGCCCGCAGTCGCCGCGCTGTCGCCGCTGCTCACCGCCGCCGTGCTGTGGGCGCTCTCGCTGCCCGCGATCGACACCTCTCACCTGGGGCAGTACGGCTTGCCGCCGGCGCTGCCGAGCTCGTGGTACTGCGCGCTGGCGCTGATCGTGATCGGGGCAACGATCGCCGTCTGGGGCCCTCGTCGCAGTGGATGGATCATCGGTGCCTATGTGCTCGGGCTGGCGGTCGTGCTGTACGCGACCGTGCCGGCGATCTCTGCCGTGCCCCAGTATTCGTGGGTCTACAAGCACATCGGCGTGGTCCGCTTCATCGAGCTGCACGGCCATGTCAATGGCTCGGTTGACATCTACAACCGCTGGCCAGGTTTCTTCGCGCTCGCGGCGAGCTTCTCGGAGCTCTCGGGGCTCAGAGACCCGGTCGCGTACGCGGGCTGGGCGGAGCTGTTCTTCACCACGGTCGCGGTGCTGTTGATCGCCGCGATCGCCAAGGCCCTGACCCGGGATATCCGGATCGCCGGGGCGGCGGCCCTGGTGTTCCTCGTCGCGGAGTGGGTCGGCCAGACCTACTTCGCGCCGCAGGCGACCGGCTATGTGCTCAGCCTCACGGCGCTGCTGGTGCTGTTCCGGACGCTGGCGACCGAGGCCCCGCACGAGCGCTTCGTGCGCTTCGTTCGCTTCGCGTCGCGCCGCAAGCAGTTGCCTGCCCGGTCCCCCGTGCGCCTGCCGTGGCCGCGCCGCGGCGCGATCGCGGTCGTGCTCGGGCTGGACTTCGCGATCGCGGCGACCCATCAGCTGACGCCGTACATGCTGTTGATGCAGGTCGGGGCCCTCGGCCTGCTGGGCGTGATCGGCCCCCGGCGGACCGTGTTCCTGGGGATGCTGGCGATCACGATCGGCTACCTGCTCCCCAACCTGACCTACATCCAGCACAACTACGGGTTGTTCACGAGCATCGACCCGTTCAACAATGTCCAGCACTCCACGCTCTACGACATCGCGCCGAGCGCGGGCAAGGTGTTCAACGCTCGGACCTCGCAGCTGCTGACCTATCTGCTGTGGCTCCCCGGCGGGCTTGCCGCGCTGATCCTGGCCCGGCGCGGGCTCGGCCGCACGGCGCTGCCCGTCGCGGCGCTCGCGCTGACTCCGTTCGGCGTGATCTTCGGCAACAACTACGGTGGCGAGGCAACGCTCCGGGTGATCCTGTTCTCGAGCCCCGGCTGCGCGATCCTGATCGGGTGGGCGATCTCCACCTTCCGTGCTCGGGCCGCGCGGCTGCTGGTGTTCGGCGCGCTGACCGCGGCGATGGCGGCGCTGTTCCTTCCCTCCTTCTACGGGATGGCAGAGCTGAACCTGCTCCCCAGCTCGGAGGTCAGCGCGTCCCAGTACTTCTACACCCACGCTCCCGAGGGCACCGTGCTGATGCTCTCGGGACCGGACTTCCCGATCCGTTTCGGTAAGAACTACGACCGCTTCCTGGGACCCAAGGGAGACGACGATCCGAACCTGCTCGCCGCCAACACACTTCGCTACCGCCGGCTCGGGCCGGCCGACCTACCGACGGTCATCAGCCTGATCGAGGCATACGCCCGCAACGGGTTCCTCGTCTTCTCCAGTTCGCAGATGGAGTACGCATCGGTATTCGGCCTCACCCCGCCGGGCCAGCTGGCCAACCTCGAGCGGGCGGTCGCTGGGTCGCCGCGCTTCCGCCTCTGGTACCGCAACAAGGACGTACGCATCTACCAGTTGCGACCGGCCTCGTCGTCGCCCGGAAGAGTGACAACGTCGGCTATTGATCTGCGCTCGATCCCAAGACTCAAAAGGAGATTTCCGTAACCGTGTCACCAACAGTCACAGACAACCTGATCTACGACGTGGGGATGCACGTCGGCACCGACTCCGCCTACTACCTCAGGCGTGGCTACAAAGTGGTCGCGATCGAGGCCAATCCCGCGCTGGCGGCCCGAGCGAGGGCGGGATTTGCAACCGAGTTGCGCGACGGGCGCTTGACCGTGCTCGACGTGGGGATCGCCGCCAGCCACGGCGAGGCCACCTTCTGGGTGTGTGATGACTGGACCGCCTGGAGCTCGTTTGATCGCAGCGTCGCCAGCCGCAACGGAAACAGTCACCATCCGGTGTCGGTCCGGCTTCGTCCGCTGGTGGAAGTGTTCGCGGAGCACGGACTGCCGCATTACTGCAAGGTGGACATCGAGGGCAACGATCGCTACTGCCTGGAAGGGCTGAGCGATCGATTCCGCCCCCGGTTCATGTCGGTTGAGCTGTCTGAGTATCCGTTTCTTGAGCGGATGGCCGAGCTCGGGTTCGACCGCTTCAAGCTGATCCACCAGCTCAGCTTCTCGCCCCCCACCCGCCGCTGGCACGCGGTCCGGCGCGTGGCCCCGCACGCCAAGCTCCAGGCGGGCCTGGAGCGGGGGCGGGGATTGGCCCGGGGAGCCCTGTTCGATGGGCGCTGGTACTTCCGGATCGGCTCCTCGGGCCCGCTGCCGTTCGACACGGCGCGCGGCTGGCTCACCCTGGAAGAGGCCCGCGAGTTGCGCGACTACGTCACCGACCAGTTCGCCTCAGGCGGCTTCGGGCTGCTCGACTCGTTCGATCTCCACGCCACCGACGCGCGCGCGCTGGCGCGGCTGTAGAGAGCAGCTACCCGGGCCGCTTCCAGGCGCGCACGTAGTCGATCTGCATCGAGGCAGGGAAGCGCTGGCTGGGGGGAGGCCCCTCCTGATAGGGGCCTCCCAGCGCCAGTCCGATCGCCAGGTAGAGCGGCTGTTGCAGGACGGCGAGCGCTGCGCGGTCCGCGAACTGTGCCCACAGCTGACCGTCCACGTACCACCTGATCGCGGTCCGCTCGACATCCACCCCCACCGTGTGAAACCCGGCGGTGAAGTCAGGGCCGGTGTACTCCCAGCCCGGTGCGTACGCGCTCCTGGAGTAGTGATAGTGCATCGAGATCGTGTTGGGCTGCCGGCCGAGCGCCTCGACGGCGTCGATCTCGGGCGGCCAGGTCAGCCCCGCACTCAACAGCTCCACCACCGGCCAGAAGCCCGTGCCAAACGGCAGCCGAAAGCGCACCTCCACGTAGCCCCAGCGGAACCTGTATGAGTGGTAAGTGGTGATCAGCGCCGAGGAGTACGGTCGACGGCGACCGTCACAGGCACTGGGAGCGCTGGTTGCCTGGAGCTTCAGCGCTCCGCCGGACACGACCGCGTTGCCCGGCCGGTAACACTGCAGCTCGGAGGCGTAGTTACCGGCACACCCCCACGGAAAGCACGCACTCCACTCGTGCCGGTCGAGCGCCGACCCGGCGAACTCATCCTCGAACGCCAGCGCCCACGGCCCCGGGGGCCCCTGCGGCACCGGTCGCCCGTGTGGCGCCCCGGTCGGCCAGGGGTCGTTTCGCCACACCCCCGGTGGTGTGATTGGACCGGAGTGCACATCGGCCAGATAAAGCGTGCCCGCCCACCCCTGTCCGTCTAGGAACTGGACGCCGAAGTACCTGATGCCGCCGACCAGCGCGGGCACCCTGAAGCTGATCGTGCGCCACGACCCGGCAAGTGCGGGCACCGGGCGCAGATACGTGTACCTCCATGCCCGGTCGACTGTGTACGGGACCGCGGTGATGGCGCTGCTAGCGGGCGCGAAGAGCCGGTAGGTGACCTCGGAGCCGGTCACGATCCCGGTGGGGTAAGCGGGCGAGCGAAACGCCGCGTTGCCCCGCCCCGTGAGCGACAGCGCCAGCGACGGGACATGGGTGCCAGGCGGCGACGGCAAGAGGATTCCCCCGCTGCCGTCGGTACTCCAGCCATCAGCGGAGTGATCGGCGAACAGGAACTGGGCCTCGGGCGCGAGCGTGACCGCGTCGATCAGCTGGGCGTCGCCCCGGCTCGCATCCCGCTGGAGGACCTCGAGCTCGGCCCGCTCGCCGACGCGGGCTGCGAAACTCACGCTGATCGGCTGGAATCCGCTCCTCAGGGCGCACGGGAGTGAGGCGATGATCTCGAGCGGGTCACCGCGGGGTCCGAGCTCCCGGACCGCGAGCACGGCTCGCTTGCCGCGCGCCGAACGCGATCCCGCCGACACCCAGGCGGTCGCGACGTAGGTCGTGCCCGCCGACAAGGCCACGGCGGTCGCAGACCGGATCGCGTAGAGCTGGCTGGATGTCCGGCGCAGCTCGGCGACCGCGGCACCGTCGGGCGCGTCGGTGGCCGATTTGCTGCTCAGGCGCCCGTGGTAAGCGATCCAGCCCGCGGTGGAGCCCTCGAATGAGGGGTTTGGGATCAGGTTGCCATTCGGGATCGACGACCGGGCGGCCACCGTCGCGGTGCTGACTGCCAAGGCGGTGCCACCCAGGGCGACTGCGAGCGCCACCAGGACCCCGGCGTGATACGCCCGCAAGCCAGCTCGGCGCTTTCTCGACATCCTGTCTACGGTCACTGTCCGTGTGATCCCCACGCCCCGGGTGCAGGTTACACACGAGTACCTCAAATTGGGGACATACGGCCCCAGTGCAGGAGCCGGCGTCCACCTAGAATCTCGGTCGCGGGCGTTCCCCTGAGCCGCCGGTGACACGGAGTCGACCGGTGGCACGTCTCCATATCCGCCAAGCATGGCATCCACTACTCAGCTGCCGTTGTGGCCCACCTCCAATGGGCGGCGCCCCGATTCGGGGCGCGTGCCCGCCAGCGTGATGCCCGGCGCCGCGCCGTGGTGCACGGTCCTGGTGGTGGAGCACGCAGAGGGTCTCTACGGAGCGCAGCGCTACCTGCTGGCGCTGGCGCCACTGCTCGAGCAGCGCGGCATCCGCCAGGTCCTCGCCGCGCCCGCCGGCAGCGAGACGGCAGCGCAGTGGCGCCGCGCCGGCCTGGATGCGCGCGAGCTACGCGCGCCCTTCACCCGCAGCGTCCGAACCGCGAGCGGACGGCTGCACCCGGTCGCCGCCGCGAGCGAAGTGGGGCGCGTGATCGCGCTGGCCCGGCGGACCGCGGCGCTCGCCAGCGCGTGCCAGGCGGACGTGCTGCACGCCAATAGTCACTGGTCGCACCTGGAGGGGGCGCTCGCGGGCCGGCTGGCGCGGATCCCTGCGGTGTTGCACCTCCACGAGCAGAGCGAGCCGGATCTGCTCGGCAGGATGCGCGGCCTCGCCGTCCGGGGTGCCAGCGCCTCGATCGCCGTCAGCAACGCGGTGGCCGCCTCGCTGCCGACGCTCTCGCGCCGGGGGGTGACCGTGATCCACAACGGAATCGATCCCGAGGTGTTCTTCCCCTCCGCGCCCGACCCCAGGGTCCGAGCCGAGCTCGCGGCCGACCCCTCGGCGCCCGTGCTGCTGACACTCTCCCGGCTCGATCCCCTCAAGCGGATCGACAAGGTGATCAGAGCGGTTGCGGGCCTCCCGAGCCACCTCGCCCGCTGCCAGCTGGCGATCGCCGGTACCCCCAGCCTGGTCCCCGAGCACGGGGAGCGGCTGCGGTCGCTGGGCCGGGAGCTGCTCGGCGAGCGGGTTCGGTTTCTGGGTGCCCGCGACGACGTCCGCGAGCTGCTGTGCGCGAGCGACGCGCTGGTGCTTGCAAGCTCGCTCGAGGGATTGCCGCTGAGCGTGCTGGAAGCGCAGGCCTGCGCCCGTCCGGTGGTTGCGTTCCCCAGCGGCGGCGTGCCGGAAGTGGTCGAGCACGAGGCGACAGGTCTGCTCGCACGTCCGGGCGACGTCGCCGACCTCGGGGTCCAGCTCACCCGCCTGCTCACCGACGGGTACCTCCGGCGGCGGATCTCGAGCGCGGGGCGCGACCAGGTGCTCGCCAGGCACACGCTGGCCCGCCAGGCCGACCTCCAGGCGGCGTTGCTCCGTGAGCTCCTGGGGGCCGGCGCGCGCTCGCCGGCGTCGGGCGGACACCCGTGAGACCACCCGTGAGCGCGCTGTCGTCGGTGCGGGGGATCGGCGCTCGCCTGAGCACGCCGCTGTATCGCAACGGGATCGCGCTCGCGCTGAACAGCTCGCTGTCCGCGCTGCTGGGCGTGGGCTACTGGTACGTCGCAGCCCACCACGCCTCGCAGGCGACCGTCGGCCGCGCCGGCGCGCTGGTGGCGGCGCTGGTCGCGCTGTCGGCGATCAGCCAGCTGAGCCTCCCCAACGT
>JAFAZB010000288.1 GCA_019240015.1 Solirubrobacterales bacterium | reverse complement strand
GAGGTCGACCGGGCCAACGGTAACTATGCCTCGGTCGAGCAGATCAAGAAGTTCGCGATCCTCGACCATGACCTGTCGGTCGACAGTGGCGAGCTGACTCCCACCCTCAAGGTCAAGCGCAACGTGATCAACGATCGGTACGCCGAGCTGTTCGAGTCGATGTACGAGTAGGCGATCGGCGCGCGCGGGGGGGCGCGGGATGCGCGCGCGCGGGGCGCGCCGGAGCGGCGGATACGCGGGGGGCGCCGGATCGTCAAAATATCCCAACCGATCTCCTAGCCGGGAGGGTGCGTCCGGGAATGACGCGGTGGGCGCCAGCATCGCGCACACCCGGCTGCAAGGGGCACCGAGTGGGAGATCTTGACGATCCGCGGGGCCGGGAGCCTCGGTGCTCGGTGACGATCCGCGGGGCCGGGAGCCTCGGTGCCCGGTGACGATCCCCAATGTCGGGGCCCCCCACGTGGGGGCCCCACCCGGGCCGACGGCCTGCGACGCGCCTACGAGCCGCCTCAGATCGCCGGGGGGTTGGGGTCCGGCGGGATCGGGCTGGGGTCAGGGCCCGGGCTGGGGGGCTGGGGGTCTGGGCCCGGTGGCCGAGGGGTTGGAGGGCCTGGCCCGGGAGGTCCAGGGCCGGGCCCGGGAGGTCCAGGGCCTGGCGGTTGTGGATCGGGTGAACTCCGCATCTGCAACCAACATACCCCGCCTCCCCACCGTCCTATCGACCGAGCGGCTACCCCGCCCCGCGTCGCTTACGGGCCGCGCGACTACCCTGCCTCCCCCCGCTTATCGGCCTCCGACCACGGGTATGACAGCGACGATGAACGTCCTCGTGCTGACCAGCGAGCCGATCTCCGCAGAACAGCTGCGGGCGGCGCTGCCGGACGACGCCGAGCCCGAGCAGGCTGAGGTGATGATCGTCGCGCCCGCGTTTGCGGACAGCGCACTGCGGTTCTGGATGTCCGATGCGGATGATGCGATCGCGCGCGCGGAGAAGGTGCGCGAGGAGAGCGTGCGGCGGCTCGATGAGGCGGGCGTGCCGGCCAGCGGCGACACCGGCGAGAGCGACCCGTTGAAGGCGATCGAAGACGCGCTCGGCACGTTTCAGGCCGACCGGATCTTGCTGTTCACCCATCGAGGCGAGGACCAGCGCTACCGCGAGGACATCGACGAGCGCGAGGTAAAGGAGCGCTTCGGGCTGCCGGTCGACCGCGCCCCGCTAACGGGCCGCGCCGGCAGCTGACCGCAGACGGCGCGCCAGCATTCGCGCGTTGGCCGGCGCAAAGCCTTGCCAGTCGTTGTTGTAGTACGCGAACACCTGGTGGTCGTGACGCCATGCGGCGATCCGCCGCGCCCAGGTCTCGATCTCGCTCGCCGAGTAGTTGCCGGCGCGGCCGCGGGCGCCGTAGTGAAAGCGCACGAAGCGCCAATCCGCGGTCGCCTCGTGGGTCTGGAATGGGCGCTCGGGATGATCGCCGATCGTCAGCGCGACCCTGTGCCGGCGAAGCGTGTCGAGCACCTCGGGCGCGAACCAGCTGGGGTGGCGGAACTCGATCGTGTGCATTCCCTCGGGCAGCAGCTCCAGCCAGCCCGCCAGCCGCTCGTCGTCGCGGTGGAAGTTCTCGGGCAGCTGCCAGAGGACCGGACCGAGCCGGTCCGCCTCGAGCAGCGGCGCCAGAGGCTCGTAGAAGCGCTCGATCCCCTCTGCGATCCCCGCCAGCCGCCGGATGTGGGTCAGGTATCTGCTCGCCTTGACCGCGAACGTGAACTCGGGCGGCGTCTGCTGAACCCAGCCGGCCACCGCTTCGCGGCGGGCCAGCCGGTAGAAGGTCGAGTTCACCTCGACGGTGTCGAACTGCGCGGCGTACAGCTCGAGCCAGCGGCGCTTGGGCTGACGCTCGGGATAGAAGCGCCCGCGCCAATCGTCGTACATCCATCCCGAGCAGCCCACGCGTACCGGCTTCATGGTCGGGGTACCCGTGCGCTCAGATGACCTCGCTTGGCGGCGACCGACCCCCGCCCCCGATTCCCGATCGGCTCAGCCGCAAGGCGCTCGGCGAGGCGGTCCAGGGCTGCCGGGCCTGTGATCTCTACGAAGGCGCCACCCAGGCGGTGATGGGCGAGGGCGGCGCGAAGGCCAGCTTGATGCTGGTCGGCGAGCAGCCTGGCGACCGCGAGGACATCGAGGGACGCCCGTTCGTGGGTCCCGCCGGAAAGGTGCTCGATCGCGGGCTGGAGCGCGCTGGCATCGGGCGAGCCGAGGTATACATCACCAACGTCGTCAAGCACTTCCGCTACAAGGCAAGTGGCAAGCGGCGGATCCACCAGAAACCCGATCGCTGGCAGGTGTCGGCCTGCATGCCGTGGCTCGAGGGCGAGCTCGAGGTCGTCAAGCCAGCGGCGCTGGTCTGCCTGGGCGCGACGGCAGCGCAGGCGCTGCTCGGCTCTCAGGCGCGGATCGGCCGCGACCGAGGGAAGCCAATCGAATCGTCGCTCGCGGAGCTGGTCACGATCACCACCCATCCCTCCGCGATCCTCCGCGAACGAGGTGAAGCCGAGCGCGAGGCCGCGATGGACGAGTTCGTGGCCGATCTCAGCACCGTGGCCGCCTGGCTCGACGCGCACTAGATCAAGCAGGGACGCCGCGCCGCCGCATCCCGGATGGATCCAGACGCTTGTCGGCCATCCGCTGGGCCAGCCGTGATGCGAGCGCCATGATCGTCAGCGCCGGGTTGGCCGATCCCTGGGTCGGCATCACGCTCCCGTCGGCGATGAACAGGTTCGGAACCTCCCACGCGCGGTGGTCTGAGTCGACCACGCTGCGCTCGGGGTCTGACCCCATCCGGCAGCCCCCCACCAGGTGGGCGTAGCGGTCGATCGTGAGGACGTCCTGGGCGCCCGCGGCCTGGAGGATCTCGTGTAGCGTCCGTTTGGCCATCGCGATGTTCTTGCGGTCGTTTTCGCAC
>JAFAZB010000254.1 GCA_019240015.1 Solirubrobacterales bacterium | reverse complement strand
CAACGCCGAGGTAGAACGGAACCCTTAGCGCGCGGACGTCATGCACGAGTCGCTGGGTGGCGCCGCTCAGCGGGGGCGTCGTCGGGGCCACCGCCAGCAACGCGCCGCCGGATCCGGCTAGCTGTGGCGGGGCCACCGCCGAGACGTTTGGCAGCTCGGCGACCCGCTGGGCGAGCGTCGTCAGCTGTGGCGAGCTCGCCGGCACGCCGACCACCAGCTCCAGCGGAGAGGTGCGGTTGGGCGGGAAGTCGTTGCGCAGCGCCGCGTTGACCTGGTATGCGCTCGCGCTCGGCGGCAGCACGGTTGCGTCGGCCGAGATGAACTTGATGTGCGCAAACGGGATCCCGAGCGCGATCATGAGCGCCGCGCTGAGCACCGCGGTCCTCGCTGGACGACGCATCACGAAGCTCGCCAGCCGGTACCACCAGCCGTGCTCGTCGGGGCGGGCGTCTCGGAGCGCGGCGCGCGCGAGCCGCCTCGGCGCGAGCGCGTTGACGCGCGGACCGAGCACCGATAGCAGCGCGGGCAGGACCACCAGCGCGAGCCCCGCGGCAAGCAGCGCGACCATCGCGCCGGCGATCCCCATCGAGTACAGGAACCGCTGCGGAAAGATCGCCAGCGAGGCGATCGCAGCCGCGATCGTCACCGAGCTGAACAGAATCGTGCGGCCCGCAGTCTGGAGCGTGCGCGTCAGCGCCGCCAGCTCGAAGCCGGCGCTGGCTGCCTCCTCCCGATAGCGAGAGACCATGAACAGGCTGTAGTCGATCGCCAGCCCCAAGCCCATGCCGGTGACAAGGTTGAGCGCGTACACGGACAGGTCGACGAAGCTCGAGACGATCCGCAGCGCGAAGAACGTGGCGACGATCGCCAGGCCACCGAGCAGCGGAGGCAGCAGCGCCGCCACCAGCGAGCGGAAGAACAGCAGCGATAGCAGGAAGATGAACGGAAACGCGAGCAGCTCACCGTGCGCGAGGTCGTGGCTGACCTGTGCGTTGACCTGCGCGTTGGCGATCGCCACGCCGCCGAGCTTGACGTCCCGCTGGCCGGCGAACTCGTCCTCGATCCGCTTCGCGTCGTCGCTCACGCGCTTATCCGACAGGGGCCTGAAGTAGGCGAGCACGTAGGTCGACCGGCCGTCGCGGGATACCATCGCGGGGTCGTGCCGGTCGTAGTAGCTGGCGACGCTCTGCACGTCCGGGGCAGCTCCCAGCGCTCGCTCCACCTGCGCCACCCGCTGCCGCGCCGCTGCGGTTCGAACGTCTCCCGCGCTCACCAAGGCGACGATCCCCGGATCGATCTGACGCCCGGAGGCCGCCTGGAAGCGGTTCATCGCCTGCACGCTCTGAGTCGCCGGGTCGGTGGCGCCGTAGGGGCTGAGGTGCTTCGAGACGCCGAACCCGAACGCGCCGGCGATCGCGACGCCGACGACCGAGACGTACAGCACGGGCCTGCCGCGGCGGTACAGGAAGCCGGAGAGCCTGGTCAGCATGCCCTACTCCTTCTCGTCCGTGTCGGCGAGGCGCCGCTCGGCGGCGTCGCACCAGTCGATGAACCACTGGGTGAACTCGATCCCCAGGGCGAGCGTCAGCCGTGGACCCGTCGAGCCGCCGCTCGCCATCGGCTCGATCGCGCGGAGCGCCAGTAGCTTGCGCTCCTGGCGGGCGCGCATCGCGCGGATGTTCTCGATCCTGCGCTCGGGCAGGCTGTCGGAGAAGAACAGCTTCAGCATGCCCTCGTCCCGGAGCTCGAACAGCGGCTCCTCGTCGGCGGCCAGCCAGGTGCGGAGCGCCTCGTTCCCCTCCTCGGTCAGTTCGTACGTCATCCTGGCCCGGCCGCCTGAGGGCTCCGGGCGACCACGAACCAAGCCTCTGCTCTCCAGCCCTCGGAGCTCCGGGTAGATCTGTCCGTAGCTCGCGGCCCAGAAGTGCCGCGTCGAGGAATCGACGAACCGCTTGATCTCGTAGCCGCTGCGCTTGCCGAGCGCGAGCATCCCGAGTATCACGCGCCCGGTCGGGCTGAGCTGAGCATCGGGACCCACGCTGCGCCACGATATATCACTGAGATATATCTGTCAACGAGATGGCGGGTCGCGCGGCGCACAGCGGGCTCAGCGCGGGCCCAAGCTCGGGAGCCGGCGTATCCTCGCCGCCGTGCACCTGGCCGAGCTCACGGCACCCGAACAGCGCGTGCTGGGGTGCCTGATCGAGAAGCGCTGGACGACGCCTGACCAGTACCCGCTGTCGCTCAACGCCCTGCGGCTGGCGTGCAACCAGTCGACCAACCGCGATCCGGTCACCGGCTACGACGAAGCAACGGTCAGAGAGGCGGCCCAGCGATTGTGCCGCTATGGGGTCGCTCGCCTGGCCAGCGGCCATGGCTCGCGCGCGACCAAGTATCGCCACCTGGCGGAGGAGGCCCTCGGGCTCGGCCGCGAGCAGCTCGCGGTGTTGAGCATATTGCTGTTGCGCGGACCCCAGACGGCCGGCGAGCTGAAGTCACGCAGCGAACGAATGGCCAGCCTCGGCACGCTCGAAGACGTCGAGCTGCTGCTCGAGGCACTGATCGGGCGCGGTTATGCTCGCCGGCTCGAGCGCCGCCCCGGGCAGAAGGAGGACCGCTTCGAGCATTTGCTCGGCGGGCGGGACGGCCCCGGCTCGGGTCCCAGCTCCGCGCGCTCCGCACCACCTGTTCCCGAGCGGACGCTCGCCGAGCGCCTCACCGCGCTCGAGGCCGAGGTCTCCGCGCTGCGTGCCGAGCTGGCGGCACTCAGAGCCCGGCGATGAGGGCTGGTGCCCGCGCTACAAGATGCCGATCTCTGAGTTGTCTCCGACCAGGAACCGAAAGGCCCGGGGCTGGCGCAGGTCGCGGCCGATCTTGACGTTGCGACCCAGGAGCGAGGCCTCCATCCGCCCCGCCAGGTCGCGGACCGAGGATCCGGCCAGCAGAATCGAGTGCTCCACCTCGGCGTTCTCGATCGTGCACGCCTCCCCGATCGCGGTGTAAGGACCGATGTAGCAGTCGCGCAGGCTCGCTCCTGCGCCGATGATCGCGGGCCCCCGGACGGTGCAGCGCCAGAGCTGGGCGCCGGGCTCGATCACCACCCGGCCCTCGACTTGGGAGTCGATCAGCTCGCCGTCCATCCGCGCTCCGATCGTGTCGAGCACGAGGCGGTTGGCGGCGAGCATGTCCTCGAGTCGGCCGGTGTCCTTCCACCAGCCTTTGACGACGTGCGGCTCCACCCGCAGCCCGTCGTCGACGAGCTGCTGGATCGCGTCCGTGATCTCGAGCTCTCCCCGCAGGGATGGCGTGATCGCCTTGGCGGCGGCGTGGACGCACGAGGTGAACATGTAGACGCCGACCAGCGCCAGGTCCGTCTGCGGCTCGGACGGCTTCTCGACCAGTCGCACCACCGATCCGTCGCGCAGCTCGGCGACGCCGTACTGCTCGGGGTCGGGTACCGGAGTGAGCAGGATCAGCGCATCGGGCTGGTTGGTGCGGAAGGCGTTCACCAGGTCCTCGATCCCGCCCTGGAGCAGGTTGTCGCCGAGGTACATGACAAACGGGGCGTCGCCCAGGAAGGGCTCGGCCGTCAGCACCGCATGCGCGAGGCCGAGCGGCTGATCCTGAACGATGTAGCTCAGCTTTACCCCGAACCGCGAGCCATCGCCGGCCGCCGCGCGGATCTCATCCCCGGTCTCTGGCGCGATGATGATTCCCACCTGGTCGATGCCGGCCTGGGCCATCGCCTCGATCCCGTAGAACAGCACCGGCTTGTTGGCCACCGGGACCAGCTGCTTGGCGCTGGTGTGTGTGATGGGGCGCAGCCGCGTGCCCCGTCCTCCGGAGAGGATCAGCCCCTTCAGCTCGTGCATGGCCGGAGCGTACTCGCGCGGGCCGCGCCGGCTCACGCGAAGCTGCGATCAGCTGCGGACGAGCTCGGCACGCGCGGCGATCAGCTCCGCGGCCGCCCTGACCGCATCCCGGGCGTCCGGTGGCTCGAGCACGACCGCGTCGCCGGCCTCCTTCAAAACCTCGCGCACGAGCCAATCGACCCCCGCGAACCCGAGCTCGACGATCACCGAGCCATCGGCGAGCTCGTCGATCACGGTGCGCTCTTCCTTGGCCCACCGAGCGCGCTCGGGCGAGATCCACACCTGGGCCCGGCGGGAGGCCGGAACCTCGCCGGTCCGCGGCCAGCCGTCGACATCGGCGGCGGGGTCGACGTCCGGGCGCGGCTCGAAACGCTCGCCGGTGACCGTGGCCGACTTGATCCGGTCGAGCCTGAAATGCCTGACGCTGTCCCGGGTGGGGTCAAAGCTGGCCACGTACCAGCCCTCGCGGCCGTTGATCAACGCGTACGGCTCGACCAGACGCGTCGAGAACTCGTCCTCGTTCTCCTTGTAGTACTCGAACGACAGCCGCTGGCGCCCCGCGATCGCGCGCGAGACGACCGCGGCGATCTCGGCATCGTCTCCGCCGGGAGCCGCCACCTGGAGACCTTCGTGCACCGGGTCCTCGCCAAGCGCCGCGACCACCTTCTTGCGTACCGAGGCCAGCGAGCCCTCGGGGATGTGCTCGCCGATCAGGTCGATCGCCGCCACCAGCGCCTTGGCTTCGACCGGCAACAGCCTCGCGGGTCGCGCGAACGAATCGCCGTACGGCTCCGGGTCCACCTCGATCACACCTTCGGAGTCGATCTCGGCGTACAGCACATACGTCCCGGCGCCGAAATTGACCACGTTCAGCACCGAGATGTCTTCGCGCAGCTCCTGGTCTGAGAGCTTCAGCGCCTTGCACAGTTCCGCCGCGTCGAGGCGACGGCCCGCGCGCCCGGCGTCGATCAGGATGCTCGCCAGGGTGACCAGCCGCGCGAACCGCTCCGGACGGATCGCGGTTTCGGGGTGGTGGCCGTTGCCATCATCACCCTCGGCCCGCGCGCCGGCGGGCGCGTCTGGCGCTCCATTGTCGGCGGGCACCGAGCCGGGCTCCGCGACCGCGGCGATCTGCGGTTCGCCGCTGTGGCGCTCGATCAGCAGCGAGGTGCGCTCCCGGAGCTCGCCCGCGAGCTCGGGCGGACCGAGGATCCGGGCGTGCTCGCCGAGTCCCAGCACCCAGGCGATCAGCTGCCGCGCATTGGCGTATGGCGTCAGGAACGCTCGGTTCTCGTCGCCTTCGTGCTCCCTCATCTCGCCGTAGCGGCCGAAGTGCCGTTCGATCTGCCAGGCAATCCGGTCCCCGATCAACACCTCAGCGGTATCGATCGGATCGCCGAACTGCCAGTGGATCCGGTTCGCGTACGCCCGGGGATCGAAGTCCGCGGGGCGCTGGAAGTCGTGCTCGGCCTTGGTCGCGTAGCCCACCTTGCCGCGGATCCGCGACAGGCGAAAGACTCGGATCGCGGCCCGCTCGTGGGAGCGCCCGACGACATAGAACTGCCCGCCCTGGTAGAGCAGCTGATAGGGATCGACGCGACGGGTCCCCACCGCGTCGCGTTCCATCGTGTAGTAGTCGAACACAATCGTCTTGCGCCGGAAGATCGCGGTCTCGATCTTCGCCAGCCGCTGGGAGATCTCGTGGCCCCCGGCCGAGCCGGTGATCCCGAGCGCGACCGTGCTCTGCTCCGGCGCCCGGAGCGGGCTGGGACGGCCCCACGAGATCTGCTGCAGCGCGAGCCGCAGCGGCTCCGCGTAAGCGAACTCCCCGTCCAGCAGCTGCAGCGCCGTGTGGAGCGCGGCGAGCTCGTCGTCGGCGAACTCGATCGGCGGCAGGTGGAAGTTCTCAGGTGGGAGCGAGTAGTTCTCCTGCTCCACGAGACCATCGACCGGCTTCTCCACCGCCAACACGATCCCCAGCGCCTCCAGCTCCGAGCGGTCGGCGTAGAACCGGCGCGCGAACGCGTCCTCGTTCATCACGCTGTAGCCCTCGACATCGCGTCTGATCTCGGGCGCGGTCACGGGCCGCCGCTCAGCCATCAGGTACGAGATCAGCGACAGCTGGCGGATCAGCTTCTCGGTGGCCGTGGCCTCAGTCAACAACAAAAATCGGGAGCGCCTGGTCCAACTCCGGAGCCCGCCCTGCCGACACGCAATTTGCACAGTTTTGGCCGCCCTGCCGGGCGACCCCCTGCGAGGCGGCTAGGCCACTCGGCGCTGCTCGTCGATCCGGGCCCCGAAATAGGCGCCCGCGCCGATGCCCTTGTCGTACCCGGACCATTGCGAGCCCGCCGGCAGCTCGCGCTCGAGCCGGTCGAAGCTGCCCAGGCGACCGCCCAGATTGTCGATCATGTGCACGAGCGTCGCTTCGCGTGTGCATGGAACCACGGGGCTCCCGTGCTCCAGCGAGCCGTGATGGCTCAGGATGATGTGCAGCACGGCGTGCTCGAGGTCGGCCGGAAAGCCGTCGAGTCGATCGATCGCACGCCTGACCCGGTAGTAGCCAAGCGCGATCTCCCCATACAGCCGCCCCTGATCGGACATTTCGATCGCTGCGCCTTGAACGTCGTAGGCCTCGAGCTTGCCGATGTCGTGAAGCAGCGCGCCGGTGACCGCGATGTCTCGGTCGATGCCCGGAAACGTGGCGGAGATCGCGCTGACCGCCTGGGCGACGGTCAAGCAGTGCTCGAGCAGGCCGTGGCGGTAGGCCTGGTGGTAGCGCTTGGCCGCCGGCGCGTCTCGGTAGTGCGCCCAGATTTGCGAGCCCTCGCCGAACACCTGACCCAGCAGGCGGCGAAGGTGCGGGTTCTGAACGGTCGCCAGCAGCTCGCGTAGATCGGCCTCCATCTGACTCGCCGCGCGGGTAGGCCCGTCCACCAGCTCGTTTCTCACGTATTCGTGTTCCTGCGCTGGCCTGAGTCTCTCCAGCACCAGCTGGGGTCCGAACCGCGCGTGTACGGAA
Organism: Solirubrobacterales bacterium; assembly: GCA_019240015.1. Taxonomy (GTDB): domain Bacteria; phylum Actinomycetota; class Thermoleophilia; order Solirubrobacterales; family Solirubrobacteraceae; genus Palsa-465. Next base: position 1,258 of record JAFAZB010000254.1, on the reverse strand, counting down.
TAGCGCCCGCTCGCATGCACGACCTCCCCGATCCGGCACACCTGAGTGGCGTCCGCGACGCCGTCCCAGAGGACCGAGGGCACGCTCCCGGTGCGGTCGCCGAGCGTCAGCTTCAGGTACTCGCCGCCGTCGCGCCGACGGCGCAGCTCAACGTCTCGCACCACGAGCGCCTGAGCGACTTCACATCCATCCGCAAATTCCCGCACTTGCACGAGGCCGAAGATAAAGTGGCCAGCGGACGGCAGCAGCGATGGAGTCGACCGTGATCGTCACCGGTGGAACCGGCGGACTCGGCAGCGCCGTGGTCTCACGTCTGCTCGAGGACGGCTGGCGGGCCGTGGTTCCCTGGGTGCTCGAACGCGAGCTCGAGCGGATCCAGGAGCACCCTCGGCTCGAGCTGCTCCGCGCCGATCTGTTCGAGCGGTCGGAGGTCGAGCAGGTCGTGCGGCAGGCGAGCGCGCAAGCCGACCGGCCGCTGCGCGGGCTGGTCAACCTGGTCGGCGGCTACGCCGCCGGCGGACGCGTGCACGAGACCCCGATCGAGGAGTTCGAGGCACAGTTCCGCCTCAACCTGCGCCCCACGTATCTGATCGTCGAGGCCGCGTTGCCGGCGATGCTCGCCGCGGGCGGTGGCTCGATCGTGTGCGTCGGCAGCCGCGCCGCCGTGCAGCCGTTCCCCGGAGCGGCGGGCTACATCGCCTCCAAGGCCGCGGTGATCGCGTTCGCCCAGGCCGTGGCCGCCGAGTACAAGCACGACCGCATCCGCTGCAACGCGATCCTGCCAAGCGTGATCGACACCCCCGCCAACCGCGCCTCGATGCCCGACGCAGATCACGAGCGGTGGGTGAAGCCCGCCGAGATCGCGGGCGTGGTCGCACACCTGCTCTCAGAGGACTCGCGGACGATCAGCGGCGCGGCGATCCCCGTGTACGGCCGGGCGTGAGAAGCGTTCACCGTCCGCGCCGAGCGGTCGGGGCCGCTCGCTAGGATCCTGCGCTTATGGAGCGTAAGTGGTGGACGCTGATCGTGGTATGCGTCGCGACCTTCATGCTGCTGCTGGACATCACGATCGTCAATGTGGCGCTGCCGAAGATCGCCAGCTCGCTGAAGGCGAGCTTCTCCGACATCCAGTGGGTGATCGACGCGTACGCGCTGACCCTCGCCGCGCTGCTGCTGACCGCGGGGGCGCTGGCCGACCTGATCGGACGCCGGCTGGTGTTCGCGACCGGCCTGGGGTTGTTCGCGTTCACGTCGTTCC
>JAFAZB010000194.1 GCA_019240015.1 Solirubrobacterales bacterium | reverse complement strand
CCATGGCCACACCGCGATCGCCACCTCGACCGGCGCGTCGAGCGGATAGAGCCCCATCTGGCCGTAGCCGCGGAACACGATCGGGCGGATGTAGCACTCGCGCAGCTCGTTGGCGGCGATCAGCTCATGGGTCGCCGCGCGCAGCTCCTCGAGCGTGTAGGGGATCGGGATGTAGTAGAGCTCGGCCGACTTGAACAGCCGCTCCAGGTGGTCGTGGTGGCGGAAGATCGCCGGGCCCTGCTCGGTGTCGTAGGCGCGCTCGCCCTCGAACACGCCGGTCCCGTAGTGGAGCCCGTGCGTCAGTACGTGCACCTTTGCGTCCTCCCAGGCGACCAGCTCTCCGTTCTGCCAGATGAGGTCCGCTTGTTGCACGACTGCTCCTTAGAGGTGTTTGAGGACTGCCTGGGTCGCCGCGACGGTGGTGTCGCCGCCCCCCAGGTCGGGCGTCCGCAGGCCCTCGTCCAGGGCCCGATCGACCGCCGATTCTATCGCCGCGGCCTGAGCCTCCATGGCCAGTCCGTGGCGCAGCATCATCGCCGCCGAGAGGATCATCGCCAGCGGGTTCGCGGCGCCGGTGCCGGCGATGTCGGGCGCCGAGCCGTGCACCGGCTCGAACAGGCCGGGTCCCTGCTCCCCCAGCGAGGCGCTCGGGAGCATCCCGATCGAGCCAGTCAGCATCGCGGCCTCGTCGCTGAGGATGTCCCCGAACATGTTCTCGGTCAGGATCACGTCGAAGTGCCGCGGCGCCGCCACCAGGCGCATCGCGGCGTTATCGACCAGCAGGTGCTCGAGCTCGATGTTGGGGAACTCCGCCGCATGGACCTCGTGGACCACCTCGCGCCAGAGCCGGCTGGTCTCGAGCACGTTGGCCTTGTCGACGCTGGTCACCCGCGAGCGCGCCGCGCCGAACGCGACCCTCGCGATCCGCTCGATCTCCGGGCGGCTGTAGGCACAGAGGTCGGATGCGCGCTCCGCGGTGCGGCTCTTCTCGCCGAAGTAGATCCCCCCGGTCAGCTCGCGCACCACCAGCAGGTCGACGCGCTCGATCAGCTCGCGCTTCAGCGGGCTGGCCCCGTACAGGGCGGGCAGCGGCCTCACGGGACGCAGGTTGGCGAACAGCCCGAGGCGCTTGCGCAACCCGAGCAGCCCCTGCTCGGGGCGGGGGAAGGACGGGTCGGCGGCGGCCGCCTGGTCCCACTTGGGGCCGCCGACGGCCGCCAGCAGGACGGCGTCGGCCTCGCGGCAGACCGCGAGCGTGTCATCGGTCAGCGGCGTGCCGAACGCGTCGATCGAGGCGCCCCCGAACAGGTGGCGCTCGAACTCCAGCCCCGCGCCGACCGCCTCGAGCACCTGGACCGCGGGCTCGGTGATCTCGGGGCCGATCCCGTCGCCCGGGAGCAGGATCACGCGTGGAGCCAACTACCGGCCCCGGGTCAGGCCGCGGCTCGCCCGGCTCGGTGCAGCGTGTAGGCCACGCCCCCGATCGCGAGCCCGCCGAGCACGTGCAGCGCGGCCAGCGCCGGGGCGTCGCCGCCGATCCCGGCCCACACGCTCTGGAGGATCATCAGCACCAGCAACACGACGCTGAGGCGCACCTGCCGGCGAGCCGCCAGCGCGGCGATCAGGATCAGCACCGCCAAGACCTGGAGCGCGGTCCCGAGTGCGCGGTGGGGATCGAAGGTCGAGGAGTCGGCGAGCCGCTGGCTCCCGTGCGACTTGGCGCGGAACACCCCCAGGCCCGCGAGGAAGAACTGGATCGCGACCGCCGCCAGGAACAGGTCAGCCAGCCCGCGGTGGATGACCGCGGCGGTGCCCTGCGACGGCGGGCGCTGGGCGGCTGGCTCGTTGACGGCGGACATCGTCCCGGCAGCCTAAGCGAACAGGCGTCCAGCGACAACAAGACGGCAATCTTGGCCCCCGACGCCGTCGTTACCATGGCCGCCGTGGCACGCGAGCCCGTCAACCCCAGCCTGCGCGAAGCGCAGCCGGGCCCGTTCTTGACGATCGGCCGCCTATCGGTGAAGTACCGGTGGCTGGTGGTCGCGGTGTGGATCGTCGCCGTGGCCGTGATCCCGCAGGCGCTGCCGTCGCTTTCGAGCGCGGTCAAGAACGAGAACACCGCGTTTCTGCCGTCCAACACTCCGGTGGTCAAGGCATCGGCCCTGGCGGCGCCGTTCCAGCGGCAGAACTCGTTCAGCGCGCTGCTGGTGGCGGGCCGGCCCCCCGCGCAGCTGAGCGCCGCCGACGAAGCCGCCTTCGCCAGCGCCGAGCAGGCCGTGGCGCGGGTCTCCGGCGTGCTCGACGTACGCGACCGGGGGCTGTCAGGCGACGGCCAGGTGCGAATGGCGCTGGTCGAGCTGAGCGGCCGGGGCGCCAACAACGGCGGCACGAACGTGTTCGACAAGCTGCACGCGGCGGTTGGCGGGGTCGCCGCGCCCGCCGGGCTTCAGCTCCACTTCGCCGGCGAGCTCGCGCAGAGCGTCGACGCCGACAAGCAACAGCAGCACACGCAGTCCCTGACCCAGCAGCTCTCGCTGCTGTTCATCATCGCGTTGCTGCTGGTCGTGTTCCGCGCGGCGCTCGCGCCGCTGGTGACGCTGCTGCCGGCGGCGCTGTCGCTGGTGATCGCCGGCCCGCTGATCGGCGAGGCCGCCAAGGCCGGGCTGGAGGTCTCGGGGCTGACGCAGATCATCTTGATCGTGATCGTGCTGGGGGCGGGCACGGACTACGGACTGTTCCTGATCTTCCGCGTCCGGGAAGCGCTCGCGCACGGCGTCGAGCCGCGGGACGCGGTGGTCGGCGCGGTCAGCCGGGTCGGCGAGACGATCACGTTCTCGGCGCTGACCGTGATCGTCGCGCTGGTGAGCGTGATCCTGGCGCAGTTCGGGCTCTACCGGGGGCTGGGACCGGGGCTGGCGATCGGCGTCGCGGTCACGCTGGTGGCGGGCCTGACGCTGCTGCCGGCGCTGCTGGCGATCTTCGGGCGAGCCGTGATGTGGCCTTCCAAGCCCCGCCCCGGCCACGAGTACCGGGGCGCGTGGGGCGGCGTGGCGGCCCGGATCGTCGCGCGCCCGGTGCGCACGCTGTCGATCGGGCTGGTGCTGTTCGTGGCGCTGGCGCTGGTCGTGCTGGCGTATAAGCCGGCCGGCTTCGGGAGCCAGACGGCGCCCTCGGGGAGCGACTCCGCCAAGGGCCAGGTGCTGCTCAACCACTTCCCGGTCAGCGTCCGCAACCCCACCAACATCGTGATGCGCCTGCCGACCTCGGCCTGGGAGGACCCAACGCCGCTCGCGACGGCGAGCGCCGGGCTGGAGCGCCAGCGGGTGTTCACCTCGGTCACCGGCGGGCTCAACCCGGCCGGCGTCACGCTCCCGCCGTCCGCCTTGACGCGGCTGTATCGGGCGCTCGGGCCGCCTCAGCGGCTACCGGCGGTGGAGCCGCCCGCGCTGGCGGCACGACTGGCCCCCGCGCTGTACGCCGCCTACACCTCGAGCGCCCAGTTCATCAGCGCCAACGGGCGCACGATCCAGTTCTACACCGAGCTGCGCGCCGGGGATCCGTCGAGCACCGCCGCGCTGAACGCGATCCCCGCCGTCCGCGCCGCGGTCACCCAGGTCGCCAACACGGTCGGCGCGCAGGCCAACGGGGTCGCTGGTGAGGCCGCCGCGGCCTACGACGTCAGCAAGATCTCGACCAGCGATCTGAAGCGGATCGTGCCGCTGGTGCTGGTGGTGATCGCGATCCTGCTCGCGATCCTGCTGCGCAGCCTGGTCGCGCCGGTCTACCTGATCCTCAGCGTGGGGCTCTCCTACCTGGCCGCGCTGGGGCTGGCGATCCTGGTATTCGTCGAGATCGCCGGCGACAGCGGGCTGAACTTCGTGCTGCCGTTCTTCATGTTCATCTTCTTGATGGCGCTCGGCGAGGACTACAACATCCTGGTGATGACGCGGATCCGCGAGGAGGCCCGGCACGGCGAGCTCCGCGACGCGGTGCGCCGGGCGATCGCCGCCAGCGGCGGCACCGTGACCTCGGCGGGCCTGGTGCTGGCCGGGACGTTCGCGGTGCTGACCGTCGCCGGCAACAGCCAGACCCGCGAGATCGGCCTCGGACTGGCCGCGGGCGTGCTGCTCGACACGTTCCTGGTGCGGACGCTGCTGATCCCCTCGCTCGTCGTCCTGCTGGGCGATCGCAACTGGTGGCCGTGGGGGATCGGGGCGCCCAAGGAGCGGGCGCCGGCGCCCACCCCCGCCACCGGCGAGGCTACGTCCTGACCGCGGCGATGTTGAGCCGCACGTAGCCGAGCACCAGCGGCTCGCCCACCCGCGCCAGCACCCGGTCGGTGAACGGGGCGCGCAGGCCTTCCGGCAGCGGGTCCAGGTGGCGGACCAGACACACCGTCTGCACGAACGCGCGCGGCTCGGGCGGGGTGGTCGGCTTGGGCTCGAGCCAGCATGAGACCTCGGTGAACCCGGCCCGCTCCAGGCGCTCGGCGGTCTCCTCCGCGCCGGCATAGTTCCAGGGCCGCTGCCAGCCCTCGAAGTAGCTCTGAAACCGCTCCTCGCCGGCGACCGAGTCCGCGGCCGCGCGGAACGCGTCGATGTTGCCCCTGCCGCCGCACTGCGCCATCAGCCGCGCGGCGGGCTTCATGCTGCGGGCCAGCGCCGCGAACAGCGCGTCGTGGTCGCGGACCCAGTGGAAGGTCGCGTTCGAGAACACGACGTCGACCGGCTCGGGCAACGACAGCTCGACCAGGTCCTGGCACAGCACGGTGGCCCGCGTCCTAAGCGCGCGCTGCGCGTGCTCCACCATCGAGGGCGCGGCGTCGACCCCGTACACGCGCCCGCGGGGAACGCGCTCGGCGAGCTCGGACGTCACGCGACCGGACCCGCAGCCCGCATCGAGCACCACCTCATCCCCGCGCAGCGCGAGCCGCTCGAGCTGCTCGAGCGCCCAGCCGAACTGGACGTCGGAGATCCGGTCGTAGGTGGCGGCGTCCCAATCGCCCCCCGCCGGCGCGCTCATGCCAGCGCGGTGGTGACCGGACCGCTTCGCTCGCGCTCGCGTTCGTAGGCGTCGATCGCATCTGACTGCGCGAGCGTCAGCGCGATCTCGTCGAGCCCGTTCAGCAGCCGGTGCTTGGTCTCGGGGTCGAGCTCGAAGCTCGCGCTCCCCCCCGGCCAGCGCACCTGCAGCTCGCGCAGGTCGACCTGGGCCTCGCCGGCCTGTGCGATCTGCGCGCAGGCATCGGCGTCCAGCTCGACCGGCAAGAGCCCGATCTTGGTGCAGTTGGAGCGAAAGATGTCAGCGAAGCTCGGCGCGATGATCGCCTGAAAGCCATAGTCCTCGAGCGCCCAGGGAGCGTGCTCGCGGCTCGAGCCACAGCCGAAGTTGCGCCCCGCGAGCAGGATCGGGTTGCGGGGCAGCTCCCAGCCCGGCTCCTTGGCCCAGTCGTAGAACAGATACTCGCCGAAGCCGGTGCGCTCCACCCGCTTGAGGAACTGCTTGGGGATGATCTGGTCGGTGTCGACGTCGTCGCGGTTCAGCACGCTGACCCGGCCGGTGATCGTCTCGATCGCTTTCATCCGCCTCGTGCCCCCTCCCAGGATCGGATGTCGACGAATCGCCCCTCGATCGCCGCGGCGGCAGCCATCTGCGGCGAGACCAGGTGCGAGCGGGCTCCCCGTCCCTGGCGGCCCTCGAAGTTGCGATTCGAGGTCGAGGCCACGCGCTCGCCGGGAGCGGCGATGTCCGGGTTCATCCCCAGGCACATCGAGCAGCCGGCGCCGCGCCAGTCGAAGCCGGCACGCCTGAAGACGTCGTCGAGCCCCTCGCGCTCGGCCTGCGCCTTGACCTGCTGGGAGCCGGGCACGACCATCGCGTACACGCGATCGGCGACCTTGCGGCCGGCGACCACCTCGGCGGCGGCGCGCAGATCCCCGATCCGCGAGTTGGTGCACGAGCCGATGAACACCCGGTCGAGCTCGATCTCGCCGATCGGGGTGCCCGGTTCGAGCCCCATGTAGTGCAGCGCGCGTTCGTCCTGCTCGGAGCGCGGCTCGGGGACCGCTTCGGTGACCGGCACGACCATGCCCGGGTTGGTCCCCCAGGTGACCATCGGGCTGATCGCGCCGGCGTCGACCGACACCTCCTTGTCGAACCTCGCGCCCGGGTCGGTGCTCAGCTCGTCCCACTCGGATGGCGGCGCGGGCGGGGCGCCCGGGCGTCCCATCACCCACCGAAGCGTGGTCTCGTCGGGCGCGATCATGCCGGCCCGGCCCCCGCCCTCGATCGTCATGTTGCAGACGGTCATCCGGCCTTCCATCGTCAGCGAGCGGATCGCCTGACCGGCGTACTCGACCACGTGCCCGGCCGCGCCCGCCACTCCCAGCTGCCCGATCGTGGCCAGGATCAGATCCTTGGCGCCGACCCCGAAGCCGAGTTCGCCCTCGTAGCTGATCCGCATCGAGCGCGGCTTTGACTGCACCAGGCACTGGGTGGCCAGCACGTGCTCGACCTCGCTCGTTCCGATCCCGAACGCCAGTGCTCCGAACGCGCCATGGGTGGCGGTGTGCGAGTCGCCGCAGACGATCGTCATCCCCGGCTGGGTGACGCCCAGCTCGGGCCCGATCACGTGCACGATCCCCTGGTGCTCGGAGCCGAGCGAATAGACGGGGATTTCGAACTCCGCGCAATTGCGCTCGAGCGTCTGCACCTGCACGCGCGAGAGCGAGTCGCGGATCCGTGCCGCCACGTCGGTCCCGTCGGTGGGCACGTTGTGGTCGGCGGTGGCCACGGTCCGGTCGGGCCGGCGCACCTTGCGGCCGGCCAGCCGCAGGCCGTCGAACGCCTGCGGGCTGGTGACCTCGTGGACGAGGTGCAGGTCGATGTACAGCAGCCCGGGAGCGACCTCGTGGGCGTCCCAGATCTTCTCGAACAGGGTCTTGGCCATCAGCTCCTCCGCAGGCCGGCGCTCACGACCGCGAGCAGCACGGCCTCCTGGTCTCCTGGATTCTCGAACTCGTGTGGCAGGTCGGCATCGAAGGTCACGCAGTCGCCCTCGGACAGCGCGTAGCTGCCGCCGTCACAGTGCAGGATCAGCTCGCCGGCCGCCACCAGCGCCGTCTCGCGGCTGCCGGGCTCGTGGATCGGGGGGTCGCCCGGCCCGCCGGTCCTGGCTCCCGGCGCCAGCGTGTGGCGCGAGAGCTCCGCGCGCTGGCCGGGCAGCGGCGGAGTGAGGATCTCGTAGCGGTGCCCGCCCGCGCGCGAGGGGCCCTTGCGCCGCTCGGAGCGGCGGACCACGGTGACGGCGCCGTCCTCGTCGAGCCGCAGCAGCTGCGAGAGCCGCAGCTCGAGGCCCGCGGCGATCCGGCTTGCGGTCTGGAGCGTGGGGCTGGTCTCTCCGCGCTCCACCTGCGAGAGCATCGGCGCGCTGACTCCCGAGCGCTCCGCGAGCTCGCGCAACGAGAGCGCCTGGGCCTCGCGCAGGGCCCGGATCCGCGGCCCGATTGAGTCGGAGAGGCCGCTCCACTCAGCCAGCGCTGTCATACAAGCGTACGCTATCACATACAGCAGGGGCCGCATGCGGCCCCTGCCGGGGGCGCGCATGCGCGCCCCCGTGGGTCGGCGCATGCGCCGACCCAAATACCATCAAGGGCGATGTTGACCCGTCCCGACGTGCTCGTGCTAGGCGGCGGCGGCGTGCTCGGTGAGGCCTGGATGATGGGCGTGCTGGCGGGCCTCGAGGACGGCAGCGGGTTCGACCTGCGCGCGTGCGAGTACTTCGTCGGCACCTCCGCCGGCTCGATCGTCGCGGCTCACCTGGTGGCCGGCAACCCGCCGCGCAGACCGTCCTCGATCGACGCGGAGCTCGAGCTCGACGGGGAGCAGCCGATCGCGGAGCTC
>JAFAZB010000164.1 GCA_019240015.1 Solirubrobacterales bacterium | reverse complement strand
GTGGTCGTCGTGCTCCAGGTGCTCCAGTACACCAACTATGGGTTCGCTCCCGACGGCGGCGGCTACGCGAGCGTGTTCGTCGGCTGGACGGTCGCGTTCCTGTTCTTCTGGCTGGGAGCCCTGTACTGGCTCGAGACATTCCTCGCCCAGTCACTACGGCGCCCCCCCGCGCCGGCCGAGAGCGAGATTCGCAGGCCGCTCGAGGTGCTGGGGCCGTCGGCCGATGCCTGTCTGGCTTACCTGTACCTGATGGCGGGGGTCGAGATCGTCGCCTGGATCCTGCTGTACCTGGTCAAGTGATGGCCGCCGCCTTGATCGGATTCGCGGCCCAGGCCTCCCGAGTCGGCTCCGGCGCGCCCCTGACGCTCGCGCTGCCGGTCGGGCTGTTGATCGTCGCGCTGGCGCTGTGGTACGTGGCGTTTCGCCGCGCGAGCAAGGAATAGAGGCTCCGCGCTCGTGCCGAGCGTGGTCGACCTGCCGCTCGCGATCGTCGGCGCGGCGCTGTGCTTGCACCTACTCGGCGAGCATCGCGCGGCGGCGCTGCTGCGGCGGCCGCGCTCCCGTCGGGCGCGGTGGCGGGCGGTCGCGTTCTACTTCGCGCTCGCCACGATCGTGGTGGCGCTGGCCTCGCCGATCGACACGCTCGCCCAGAAGCTGTTCTGGGTCCACATGGTCCAGCACGTGCTGCTGCTGGGCGTTGCGGCTCCGCTGATCGCCCTCGCGGCGCCGTGGATGTCGATCTGGCGCCCGATGCCGCTCGGATTTCGTCGCGGCCTGGCCCGCACCGTGATCCGCTCGCCCGCCTGCGCGCCGCTGCGCTGGCTGGGAAACACGCTCGCGCAGCCAGCTCCCGCGTGGGTCGTGTTCAACGCCAACCTGGTGTTCTGGCACCTGCCGTTCGCCTACGACGAGACGCTCCGCAGCACCGCCGTACACGCACTCGAGCACCTCACGTTCGTGGCGTTCGGAATCCTGCTCTGGGCGCAGGTGCTCGACTCGCCGCCGCTGCGGGCGCGCCTGGGCGCTGTCCAGCGCGTCTACTACATGGTCGCGGCGACGGCGGTTGGCTGGCTGATCTCGCTCGTGCTGGCGTTTGCCACGACGCCGCTGTACGCGGCATATGCCCACCTGGCCCACCGCCCGGGAGGGATCTCGGCGCTCGCCGACCAGCAGCTGGCCGCCGGCGTGATGCTCGGCCCGGGCTCGCTCGCTGCGACCGTGTTCGTGTTCCTCGGTCTGTACCGGTGGCTCGGCCAGGACGCCACCGGCAAGCCGCGCGGACACGCCGAGTACGCTTGAACACGGATGTCCCGCGCGATGCCGAATGCGCTGCCCCGCGCGATGCCGCGCGCCATGCCCCGGTCGCTCGCCATGCCCCGGTCGCTCGCCATGCCCCGGTCGCGCGCCATGCCCCGGTCGCTCGCCATACTCCTCGCCGCGGTGGCGCTGGGAGGTTGCGGCGCAGCGGCCGCCCGGACGCCGAATGACTCGCCGTCCGGCCCGGGCCTCCAGGGTCTGATCCTCAAGCCTCAGAAGGCGGCACCGCCGCTGGCGCTGCATAACTACACCGGCCAGCCGGTCTCGCTCGCCGCGTTGCGAGGGCATGCGGTGCTCGTGACGTTCGTCTACACGCATTGCCCGGACGTCTGTCCCCTGATCGTGTCGGACCTCGCCGAGGCGCAGCGAGAGCTCGGCCCAGCAGCCTCGACGGTGAAGATCGTCGCGGTCACCGTCGACCCCCGGCGCGACACGCCCGGCGCGATCCGCGCGTTCCTGGCCGCCCGCGGCGCCAGCGAGCGGATGGATTACCTGATCGGCTCGATGCCCGCGTTACGCCGAACGTGGAAGCTCTGGGACGTCGCGGTCCTGAGCGGGCCCAACCAGCTGACAAACGGCCACTCCGCAGTCGTGTACGGGATCACCGCGAGCGGGCGAATGGCCGTGGTGTACCCGAGCAACTTCACGCCTGCGCAGATCGTCCACGACGTCCCACTGCTGGCCAAGACCTAGGGAGGCCGGGCGTGGCCGACGGCTACGCCCGCTCGCGCTCCAACACCTCGATGTCGTGCGAGAGCCCTTCGGGAGTGAGCTGGTCGGCGGCAAAGCCGACTCGCTCAAGTCCCCGCTTGTCGATCAGCAGCACGAACGTCGAATGATCGATCTTCGGTGTCACCGGCTGGATCGCGTACGCCTTCCAGACCCGCCGTAGGGTGCGTAGGGGCCCGTTGACGAACTCGATCCGGCCCGTCATCTGGTGCTGCGCCAAGAACGCGCGCCGGTTGGCGACGGTGTCCTCGGCGGGGGCAACCGAGACGCCGACCGCCGGCACGCTCGCGCCGCCATCCGGCAGGTCGTTCAGCGCGCCCTTGATCTGCTCCACCATGAAGGGGCAGGCGTCGTGGCAGAGCGAGTGGATGAACGTCAGCACCACCACCCGCCCCCGGTAGCGGGCCAGACTGACGCTCCGTCCCGACTGATCGATCAGCGAGAAATCGGCCGCCCGCAGCCCGGGCGGCATCGTGGGCCCATCGAACTGCGAGGGCGGATTGGCCGCCAGCGACGGGGCGCTGCCCCCCCGTACGCCGGTCAGCAGCACGACGCCGATCGCGATCAGCAGCCCCACCAAGGCCAGCACCAGCAGCCGCTGCGCCGTGGAGGTCGAGACCATGGGTCGATTCTGGCACGGGTGCGGAGGGGGTGGGTGGCATCCGGGAGGCGGGCGGCCGGCGGAGCCGGAGCGCGGCCGGAGCGGGAGCAGCCCGCCGGGGGCAAGATCCACATGCACCAGGACCCAAACCAGGCGTCGCGGTGGCGAAATGGGTTCTCGTACATCGCATACGTGCACAAGCACCCAAGTTGCGGGCCCGCGCTCCAGTTTGGGTGATCGAACATGCTCGGATCGGTCGGAGGCGGGGATGAGGGTGCTCGGGCGCCGCGCGCGGGCAAACACGCGGGCCTCGGGCAAACGCGGACGCCCCGCGGGCACGCTCCGCGCCCGCGCGAACAGCGCACCCCGGTCTACCGCAGCACCCCCGTGTGCCCGAGCGAGTAGCGGCCGGGCTGGGGCCAGACGCACGCGCCGTGCGGGCCGAAGCCGACCGGAACTCTGTGGAGCAGCTTGCCGGTGCGGGTGTCGATCGCATAGACCGTGGCGTCGTAGCGTCCGGAGAGCCACAGCACGTCGCCGTTCGCGGACACTCCCCCCATGTCGGGGCTGCCGCCGGGGATCGACCAGGTCGCGACCACACGACGCGTGCGGAAGCTGATCACCGACACCGTCCCGGCGGCGCGGTTGGAGACGTACAGCCGGCGGGCGTCTCGACTCGGGTACAGACCATGGGCGCCGGCGCCGGTCCTCACGAACCCAACCCGCTTGAAGTTGGTGGCGTCGATCTCCCAGACGCCTCCATAGGTGAGGTCGGCGACGTAGAAGATCGCGCCGTCGGGGGACAGCTTGACGTCCTGCGGCGAGGCTTCGCGCGGCAGCGCCAGCGTGCGCACCACGCGCTCGGCCGCGACGTCGATCACGATCATCGCGGCGCCGTATTCGCAGCTGACGAGCATGTACCGCCCGTTCGCGGTGTAGTCGGCGTGGTTCACGCCGGCGCATTCGGGCACCTGCAGCTGGCGATGCAGCTTCATCGTGTGGGCGTCGCGGAAATCGACCCGCCGCAGCTGCTCGGCCATCACCACGGCGTAGCGCCCATCGGGCGTGAAGTACATGTTGTACGGATCCTCGACCGACACCGGGCGGCCCGGCTTGCCGGTCCTCGGGTCGATCGGGGTCAGGCTGTTGCCGATGTCGTTGGTCACCCACAGCGTGCGCAGGTCGTAGGAAGGGACGACGTGCTGCGGAACCGCGCCCACCGGGAACTGGCGCACGACCCGATAGGTGTGCTGGTCGATCTCGTCGACGGTGTTGCTGGCGCTGTTGGGGACGTACACCAGTGCGGGGACCCCCCGCGCGGGGGGGGCCAGGTCGTTCGCACCGTCGGCCGCGTACACGTTGTGCGGGTTCAGCAGCGGCGGGACCTCGTAGCTGGCGAACGATGCGAATGGGTCGGCGCGTGGCAGCGTCAGGATCTGTGGGGCGAGCGTCAGCCTCGAGGTGGGGTGCAGCGGTTGCACTCTCCTGGCGCCACACCCTGCAAGCGCGAGCACCACGATCGCAGCGAGGACGAGCGCGAGGGGCCGCGAACCGCTTGCCGCCGGTGCCGATCGGCCCGCCATGCGAGCATCTTTACAACGCCAGGGAGCGAGTGCGTTGCGGGTCAGGCGAGGGCCGCTGGAGGACAATCTCGCGATGACGCAAGCCGCGGCATTGGCCGAACTGCTGCGACCGGCGATCGGCGACGAGCGGGTCCTGGCGGCGATCGCCGCCACCCCCAGAGAGGTGTTCGTGCCGGAGTCCGAGCGCCACCGCGCCTATGAGAACGTCGCACTCCCGATCGCCTGCGGCCAGACGATCTCTCAGCCGCTGGTGGTGGCGCGGATGCTCGAGCTGCTGGAGCTCTCACCTGAGGACCGGGTGCTCGACGTGGGCACGGGCTCGGGTTACCACGCGGCCCTGATCTCCCAGCTCGCCGCAGAGGTGTGGACGATCGAACGCCACGAGGCGCTGAGCGCCGCCGCGCGACGGACCGTCCGTGAGCTGGGCATCCGCAACGTCAACTTCGTCGTCGGCGATGGTTGGCTGGGGCTCGCGGAGGAGGCCCCATTCGACGCGATCAACGTCGCCGCGGCCACCGGCGAGAGCCTCCCGGCGGCGCTCGAGCAGCAGCTGGCCATGCGAGGCAGATTGGTCGCGCCGGTGGGCGCCGCCGACCAGCACCTGATCCACACTCGCAGGACGCGGGACGGCTATCAGCGTGAGCAGCTCGAAGCGGTCAGGTTCGTGCCGCTCGTGCGCGGGGAGGATGGCTGAGCTCGCCGACCCCCGAGCCTTGCACGCGCGATCTCGACCGCCGCCGGATTGTCGTCGACGAGCACGAATCTGCGCCCGAGCTCCTGGCACACCGCCCCCAGCGTCCCCGAGCCGGCGAACGGATCAAGGCACCAGGCGCCGGGCCGGGACGAGGCCGCGACCAGCCGCCGCAGCACCCCCGCCGGCTTCTGCGTCGGGTAGCCGGTCTTCTCGCGACCGGTGGTCGGCACGATCGTGTGAAACCACACGTCGGTGGGGCGCTTGCCACGCGCCGCCTTGTCCGCGCCGACCAGACCCGGGGCCATGTACGGCTCGCGCTCGACCGCGTCGGCGTCGAAGTGCTGGCCGCCCGGGGTCCGCACGTACGCGAGGATCGTGTCGTGCTTGGCCGGCCAGCGACGGCGGGGCTTGGCCCCGTAGTCATACGCCCAGATGATCTCGTTCATGAATGCGTCCCGACCGAACAGCTCGTCGAGCAGCAGCTTGCAGTAGTGCGCTTCCCGGTAGTCGATGTGGAAGTACAGGGTCCCGTGGGGGGCGAGCAGCTCCCGCACCCGCACGAGACGAGGCTCGAGGAACGCCAGGTAGTCCGCGAACCGATCGTCGTAGGACAGCGTCCGCAGCAGCCGCGAGCTGTATCGACGTCCCCCGAACCCGACTCGCGAGCCATTGCCATTGGCCGACACCGCCAACGTACGGCGGGACTGCGCGCGGCCGCGGTTGAACGGGGGGTCCATGTAGATCAGGTCGAAGGCCCCCTCGGGAAGCCGCGGCAGCGCGACCGCGTTGTCGCCCGAAAGCAGCAGATCGTCATCGAGCACGACCCGCTCGTGGACCGATTGCACCCGCACGGCCGGACAAGCTAGCGCCGGCGGGGGATGACGCCTTACGCCAAGCTGACGAGGGGACTCGCTAGCATCCTTCGGTGGTGCTCGAATCGCGTTACCAAACGTTGCTGCGCCATCCCCTCAGCGGCCGCGTGACCCGCTTCGCGATCAGCTCGGCGCTGGCTGCGGCGACCAGCGCGGTCGTGTTTCCGGTGCTGTACGTCCTCGGCGCTTCTACGACGGCCTGCACGATCCTGGCGTTCTTCGCCGGGGCGATCCCCAACTGGAGCCTCAACCGGCGCTGGACCTGGAAGGTCCAGGGGAGGGTCGCGTTCGGACGGGAGATCATCGCCTACCTGGTGATCTCCACCTGCTCGCTGTTCATCCTGTCGCTCGCGACCGGCTGGACCAACCGTCAGGTCCGCAGCATCCCGGCACACCACGGGATCCGGGTGCTACTGGTGACCGGCTCCTACTTCGCAGTGCTGGCGATGCTCTATGGCGTGCGTTTCTTCCTCTACGAGCACTGGATCTTCTCCGGTCGCAGCCGAGTACGTGCGGCGCTGCGATCCCGCCACCAAGTCTGGATGGCGGCCCGCGCGAACCGCAGCCCGTAACCGAGGTTTCCGCCCTTCTTGGTGGTGGTCGCGTGCGCTCCGCGATCGCGCATCGTGGTCGGCACTTCGGCCAGCCGGAAGCCGTTCAACGCGGCGCTGATCATCAGCTCCGAAGCCTGGTACTGCTGCTGCTCGAGCGTCACCCGGGCCGTTAGCTCGGCTCGCATCGCCCGCAGCCCGCACGCAGGATCGGTGACCCGGTGGCGTACGAGCACGCTGATCAGCGCGCCGAACACGATCACCCCCGCGTGGCGCACCCCGTCGGTCGTCAGCTCCGCCCCCAGCCGACGAGATCCAGAGACAAAGTCCGCCCGGCCGGCGAGGATCGGCTCTACGACCGCCTCCAGCTCGCGCGGCTCGTACTGCCCATCGGCGTCGATCGTCGCGATCAACTCGGCCCCTCTGGCGCGCGCGAGCCAGTACCCGAGGCGCAGGGCGGCGCCTTGACCGCGGTTGGCGGGCACGTCGCAGACGAGCGCTCCTGCGGCGGCGGCGCTCGCGGCGGTGCCGTCCCGGGCGCCGTCGACGACGACGATCACCTCCGTGGGCAAGCCCGCCACCTCAGCGGGGATCTCGTCGATCACCGCGGCGACGGTGGGCTCCTCGTTGTAGGCCGGGATGACCACCGCCAGCGGCATGCCCTGGCCGGCGGGGTGGGCTGCCAGGAACGCCTCCGCGGCGGGGCGCTCGGCGGGCTGGAGGCGAGTGAGCTCGAGCACGTCAGCCGGCGACTCGGAGTGGGTCAGGGTC
>JAFAZB010000097.1 GCA_019240015.1 Solirubrobacterales bacterium | reverse complement strand
GCGGAGGTGATTCCGTGGGATCAGCTGGTCGCCGCCGGGGGCTACGGCGCAGCGCGGGAGCGCGGCGTCCTGCGCCTCGAGGGCCGGGGATACCCGGTCGCCGACGGGGACGTGGTGACCGTGCGCTTCACCCCGTAGCGGCGCTCTCGCGGACAAAGGACGGCTCGGTCGCAAACAGCTGCTGCGCGACGGCAAAGGCGGGCTTCTCAGTGCCGTCGTAGGCGATCAAGCCCTTGTGGTGGAGCCCGTCGGGGGCGTATCCGGCGGGGAGCTGCGCGCCCCCGATCCAGCCGGGCTGGACCGCGAATTCCCGCAGCGTCCAGTAGATCGCGCCGTTGAGAAACGGCAACTGGTCGAGGATCGCATACGTCCGGCGCAGGTAGTCGGCTTGGAACTCATAGGTGCCCTTGACGTCGGCGGGTCCGTCGAACAAGCCCTCGGCGCCGAACTCGGAGATCGCGAGCGCCTTGTCGGGGTAGCGCGAGTGGGTAGTCCGCAGGAACGCCGCGAGCCCACCCAGGTCGCCGATCGCGTGCCCCGGCGGCCCCCCATACCAGCCCCAGTAGTCGGACAGCCCGAGCACGTCGAACTGGTCGTAGCTTTGCTGAGCGGGGTATCCGGGGTACGCGTAAACGTCGAGCGCAACGAGCGCATCCGGGTCGAGCCGCCGGGCCAGCCCGGTCGCCTGCATCAGATAGGCGTGGGTACCGGGATTGGCGTCCGGGGTGGGGCTGAGCTCGTTGCCAACCGAGTCGACGACCACCGAGGGGTGACTGCGCTGTGCGATCACCGTCGCGCGCAGCATCGCCAGCGCGTGCGCCCGCCCCGAGGCGCTCTGGAGCTGCGCATCGGCGTGATCGACTGGCGCCTGGGACCAGACCAGGATCCCCGCGGTGTCGAGCGCGTCCAGCAGCTGTTCGCTGAGCGGGTAGTGGGCGCGCGTGATGTTGGCTCCGACGGCGCGCAGGCCGGCCACGATCGTGTCGATGTCGCCTTCGGTCAGCGCCGCGCCGCTGCCCTGCACGTCTTCGTGAATCGCCGCTCCATGCAGCCACAGGCGGCTCCCGTTGAGGTACAGGATGCCGTTACTGGTTTGCACCTCCCGGAGGCCGACCCGGAGCGAGCTCGACTGCTGCACCCGAGCGCCGAGCAGGACCCGTACGCGCACCGAGTAGAGCGCCGGTCGGGCCGGGGACCACAGCTGTGCAGGACCGGTCACCGGGACCGAGAAGCTGACCGCACTCGACGCCCCCGGGGCGAGCGGTACTTGCCGGCCCGTCGAGGTCGACTCGACCCCGCTCGGCGAGACCGTGGTGACGGCGATTGCGGGACTCAGCGGGGTTGGCGCGTCGTTGCTGAGCGTTCCTTCGATCAACAGGCGAGCGCAGCGGTATCGGCAGCCGAGCCTCGGCATCACCCCCAGGTCCGTCAGCGACGCGCGCCCCACCGGGGCCAGCGTCACCGGTCTGACGATGCCGCCCCAGTTCCACCAGTCTTGTGGGAACGACGTGGCGGAGACGACGTTGTCGACGCGGACTACGAGCACGTTCGCACGTGCCGCAACGAGGTTGCCCGCCGGCAGCGTGAACGGGGCATAAGGATCCGAGCTCGCGCCGAGCTGACGGCCGTTGAGCCACACTCGCGCATCCCGCCGAACCCCCTGGAACTGAAGCTGCCAACTCCAGCCGGGCGACCGGGGGCCCGTGAACGCCAGCTCGTACCAGCCGACCGTCCCGGCGAACGAGGCATCTGACACGGTCGTGTTGAAGTCGTTGGGGATCGTGACCGCGCTCCAGCCGCGCCTGAAGGGTCCAAGCCACCAGTGCCGCCCCAGACCCACGTTGTAGGGGTCGGCGCGGTAGCGCCAGCCGGTGCTCAGCGCGATCGCCTGCGGCGGTCCCAGGCTGGGAGCGGTGGTGGCGGCACCGACGCGCGCCGCCTTCAGCCCGGCATGACCGCCGGCTCCGCAGCCGCTCGAGCCGCCTACGAGGACCACGGCCGCGACGCAGCAGCCCGCGACCGCGGGCAGCGAGCGTCGAAGGCGTGGGCTCATCGCTACAGGTCGGCGACCGACTCTGCCCGCTCGAGACGCTCCGCGAGCCTGTTCAAGCCGTAGCGGCGCGCGGCCTCGGCCCCTTCAACGAGGTCGAGCGGCGCATCGGGCGGGCGCTCGAGCTCGACCGTGCGCAGTGTGGCGATCTCCTTGAAGGCGCGCAGCTCCTCGGCTGCGTCACGCAGGATCGTCGCGATCCGCGCTCGCTCCTGGTCCGCCCCCGCAATCACGCCTTCGAGCGTGCCGTGGCGGGCGAGCAGCTCAGCGGCGGTCTTGGCGCCGATCCCCGGCGCCCCCGGGAGGCCATCGGAGGGATCGCCACGCAGCGCGATGAAGTCGGGCACCAGTTCGGGCGAGACGCCATACCGCCGTTTTACCTCGGTCGGATCGACCTCCTCGAAGCCGCTGCTCCCCATCTTCAGGTATAGGACGCTGACCCGCTCGCCTGCGCATTGGTACATGTCCCGGTCCCCGGTCAGGATCAGGGCCCGGCCGCCGGCGCTCGCCTCGGCGTGCGCCAGCGAGCCGAGGATGTCGTCGGCCTCGAGCTCGTCGATCGACTGGGTCGTGCACCCGAACGCCGAGAACAGCTTTGGCGCGCGCTCGAACTGCCAAGCCAGCGCGGGGGGCACCGGAGGGCGCTTGGCGTGGTATGCCGGGTACAGCGCGACGCGATAGTCGGCCGCCTCCGCCCCGAAGCACACCACGATCGCCCGGGGCGAGCGGTCCGCGGCGATGCGCAGAATCACGTTCGTCGCGCCCAGCAGCGCCCCCACCGGGTGACCGTCAACGCCCAGGATCGACTCGGGCAGCGCGAAGAACGATCGGTACAGCAGGAACGGTCCATCGATAACGAGCAGCGGCCCGGCCATGCCGGCGCAGAGTAGAGGTCGCGGCGGGGTTGCACTCTCCGCGCTCCGGTTAGATAGGTTGCAGCGATGGCCCAGCGCAGAGCGTCGGATGTGTTCGTGGAGTGCCTGGAGTCCGAAGGAGTCCAGTATGTGTTCGGGATCCCCGGCGAGGAGACGCTCGACTTGAGCGAGTCGCTGGCGGAATCCTCGATCGAATTCGTGCCGGTCCGGCACGAGCAGGGCGGCGCCTACATGGCCGATGCCTACGGCCGGCTGACCGGAAGGGCCGGGGTCTGCCTCGGCACGCTCGGGCCGGGCGCGACCAACCTGGTCACGGCGGTCGCCGACGCGTTTCTCGATCGATCGCCGGTGGTGGCGCTGACCGGACAGTCCGACCTCGAGCGGATGCACAAGGAGTCGCATCAGTACATCGATCTGATCGGGATCCTGCGGCCGATCGTGAAGTGGAACGCCCGCGTCTCGAGTCCCGAGATCGTTCCCGAGGTGGTGCGCAAGGCATTCAAGGTGGCCGAGTCCGAGAAGCCCGGGGGGACGCACCTCGAGCTGCCCGAGGACGTGATGGCTCGTCCGCTCGATGCCTCACCGCTGCCGCGGCTGGCGCCGGTGCAGCCGGAGCCCGGAATCCGGGAGCTTGCGCGGGCCACGGAGATCATCTCCGAAGCCGAGAACCCGATCGTGCTCGCGGGCAGCGGCGCGATCCGCACGCACGCCAGCCAGGCCCTGCGCGCGTTCGTGCAGACGACTGGGATTCCCGTCGCCGAGACGTTCATGGCCAAGGGCCTGGTGGACTACGAGGATCGCCACGCGGTGGGGACGGTGGGGCTGCAGTCTCGCGACTACGCGATGGCCGGGTTCGAGGAGGCGGACGTGGTGATCGCCGTCGGCTACGACCTCGTCGAGCACGCGCCCGAGCACTGGAATCCGGGCAGCGACAAGCAGATCGTCGTGATCGACACCGTGGCCGCCGAGATCGACGAGTTCTTCATCCCGCAGGTCGAGCTGATCGGAGACATCGCGCACGTGCTCTCCCGCCTAGCCGCCACCTGCGAGCGTCCGCCGGGCCAGAACGGCTCCAGTCGCCTGCGCGAAGTCGTGCTCGGCGCACTTGGCGAGGCCCAGCACGACGGCCAGTTTCCGATGAGCCCTCCGCGCGTGCTGTGGGACATCAGAGAGGCCCTCGGCCGCAACGACCTGCTGGTGTCGGACGTCGGCCTGCACAAGCTCTGGATCGGGAGGATGTTCCCGGCGCACGAGCCCGGTACGGTGCTGATCGCAAACGGCCTTGCGGGGATGGGCTTCGCGCTGCCGACCGCGATCGCCGCCAAGCTGGTCTCACCCGAGCGCAACGTGGTCGCGGTCAGCGGCGACGGGGGGTTCCTGATGAACTGTCAGGAGCTCGAGACCGCCACTCGACTGCGCACCGCGGTGGTGAACGTGGTCTGGGAGAACGGACAGTACGGCTCGATCGCGTGGAAGCAGGACAAGAAGTTCGGGCGGCATTTCGGCGTGGGGTTCGGCAACCCTGACTTCGTCAAGCTCGCCGAGGCCTTCGGGATGCCGGCCTGGCGCTGCTCGGCGGCGGACGAGTTCGCCTCGCGGCTGCGCCAAGCGCTCGAGCTCGACGTGCCATCGATGATCGTGGTGCCGATCGACTACTCGCTCGACGTGGCGATGTCGGAGGAGCTGGGAACCGAGACGGTCGCGACCTAGCGGCCGCCGCCTACGTGTTTCCGCGCGCCATCTCGCGCAGGTCCATCGCCTTGTTGTAGGTCTCCTCGTCGACTCCCATCTCCGCGGCCACCTCCCGCAGCAGCCGGCCGGAGGAGGCGGCTTCCTTGACGATCTCGGTCGCCTTGTCGTAGCCGACGTACGGGTTCAGCGCGGTGGCGGCGGCGAGCGTCGATTCGGCCGACTGATGGCAGCCTTCCTCGTTGGCCTCGATCCCCTCGACGCACTTCTCGGCGAATGCGCGCGCAGTGCTCGACAGCAGCCGGATCGACTCGAGCAGGTTGCGGGCGATCACGGGGAGCATGACATTGAGCTCGAAGTTGCCGGCGGCGCCGCCGAACGCCACGGCGGCGTCGTTGCCGACGACCTGCGACACGACCTGGCACACGGCCTCCGGCAGGACCGGGTTGACCTTGCCCGGCATGATCGAGGACCCGGGCTGGAGGTCCGGGATGCGGATCTCGGCCAGACCGGTGCGGGGTCCGCTTCCCATCCAGCGCAGGTCGGTGGCGCACTTGTAGAGCGACACGGCGACGGTGCGCAACA
>JAFAZB010000476.1 GCA_019240015.1 Solirubrobacterales bacterium | reverse complement strand
GATCCTCGAGCCGGCGATCGGGAGGCTGAACTTCGCCGCGGTGTACTTCGCCTCGCTGCTGGCGGGGTCGTTCGGGGCGCTGCTGTTCCAGCCCGATGCGCCGACGGTCGGGGCGTCGGGGGCGTGCTTCGGGATCCTCGGGGCGCTGATCGTGGTGGCCCGAGAGCGACGGATCTCGATCTGGCAAAGCGGCCTCGGGCTGACCCTGCTGATCAACCTCGTTTTCTCGCTGAGCGTCAAGGGGATCTCGGTCGGCGGACACCTGGGCGGCCTGGTGGGCGGCGCGATCGCCGGCGCGCTGATCATCCAACTCGACGAGCGACGCCGGCTGCCCGCGGCGGCGCTGATGGGCTGCCTGGTGGTCGCCGTGGTGAGCGTCGCCGGCGCGATCGCGGTGGCCGGCGCAACCGGACTGACGCCGAACGGGATCGGGTTCGGCGGCTAGCGCCGGCGCGCCGTCTGGGTCTCGCCGCGGATCCGCGCGTAGAGCCCCTCGATCGAGCGCAGCAGCACCGCCGGGGCAAACCGCTCGCGCACATCATGGGCGGCGGCGGCCCCCAGCCGGTCACGTTCAACGGGGTCGTCCAGGAGCTCCGCGGCGAGTTCGGCGAGGGCGCAGGCGTCGCCAGGGGCCAGCAGCCGCCCCGTTTGCCGGTCGTGGATGATCTCCGGCAGCCCGCCGAGGGCGCTGGCGATCACCGCGCAGCCGGCGGCGGCCGCCTCGATCGCGCTGCCAGGCAGCGGATCCGCCGCAGTGGAAGGCACCGCCACCAGATCGCACGCGCCCCATACCGTCTCCAGGTCCGGGCGGAAGCCGAGCATTCGCAGCCGCTCACCGACGCCCGACGCTTGCGCGAGCGCCACCAGGCGCGTGCGGTAGCGCTCTGAGCCTGGCCAGGGCTCGCCGGCGATCAGCCCGACCGCCCCGCGATCGCGCAACGGCGGTTGTGCCAGCGCGCGCACCAGTACCTCCTGGCCCTTCCAGTCGGAGATCCTGCCGACCACGGCGAGCACCGGCGTCTGCGCCTCGAGTCCCAGCGCCGCCCTGGCCTGCGCCCGGGGGGCTCGGCGGGCGTCGGTAGCGAGACCGTCTGGAATCACCACCGGGCGCCCCCGCGTGCCGAACTGGGCAGCGGTCGCCCGGGAGACACAAGGGAGCGCGGTTGCGCTTGCCAGCAGTCGGCGGTACCCGGGCCACAGCCGCTCGAAGCGGGAGTAGATCTCGCGCACGTGCCAGACGTGGGACACGCCCGCCGCGGCTGCGGCGGCCGCTCCCGCCAGCACCACCGACGTGTTGGAGTGCACCAGCGCGATTCCGCGCCGCTTGATCAGCGCCCGCAGGCCGGCTGCGTCACGGGCCGCCGCGAGCGCCAGGGCGGCGATCCCGCGGGGATTCATCAGCCCCCGCCTGATCACCGCCAGCGGTCTCGTCAGTACCTCGATTCCGGCGGCTTGCAGCTCCGTGGCCAGCTCACCGCGTTCGGGCAGCACCACCAGCGGCTCGTAGCTCGCGCGGTCGAGCCCGGTGGCGATCAGTGCCAGCTGTCGGTCGGCGCCGTAGCGGCCGCTGGAGGAGTGGACGAACAGGACGCGCAAGCCGCGCGGCTCAGAGCTCCACCGTGAGCACCGGCGCCGGCGGGCTCGAGAACAGCTCGGGATGGAGGACGTGGGCCAGCAGCTCGAGCCCGTCGACGATCCGCGGACCGGGGCGCGAGAAGTAGGCCGCGGCGTCGACCGCCACGACCTCGCCCGCTCCCACCGCGGTCAGCTGGTCGCGGTGCATCTCGGCCTCGCGATGGGCGATCTCGGCGTCGTAGCCGCACGGCATCACGATCACGACGTCGGGCTCCGATGCGGCGACCTCCTCCCAGCTGCGCTGCTCCGAGTGCTCGCCCGCGAACCCCAGCACGTCCTCTCCGCCCGCGTACTCGATCAGCTGCGGGGTCCAGTGCCCGGCCGCGAACGGCGGGTCGAGCCATTCGAGGGCCGCGACCCGGGGGCGCCGCGCCCGCCTGACCGCCACCCGGACCCGGTCGATGCGCGCGGCGGCGTCGCGTACAAGCGCGACTGCGGCCTCCCTGCGGTCGGTCGCCTCGGCGAGCGTACGCGCGTCGCCCAGCACCTCGCCGACGGTGTGGGGGTCGAGCGAGATCACCCGGGGGCGGGTCTCGATCTCCTCGGCCACGGCGCGGACGTCGTCGAACGAGACCGCGCAGACGGAGCACAGCGCCTGGGTGACGATCAGATCGGGTCGCAGGTCGTGCAGGGTGTCGAGATCGAGCTCATAGATCGACTCGCCCGCCAGCGTGAGCTCCTTGACCGCGGCGTCGATCTCTGCCGAGCTGAGCCCCCTGGGGAGGACGTCACGGGTCACTCGCGGCAGCTCCTGGGCGGCCGGTGGAAAGTCGCACTCGTGGGTCACCGCGACCAGCTCGGAGCCGAGCCCGAGTGCGAACAGCATCTCGGTGGCGGAAGGGACGAGGCTGACGATTCGCATGAGCGGTGTTTGCGGCCGGCGGCGGGAAGGAAGCTTGCTCTCTGACAGCTACAAGGAGTAACGATATGGCAGAGCTGCTGAGTGACGGGGAGATCGAGTCGCGCCTGCAGGGCAGCCAGTGGACGCGCGAAGGCGGCGAGATCGTGCGCGCCTGGGAGTTCGATGACTTCGCCGCGGCGATCGCGTTCGTCAACCGGGTGGCCGACGCGGCGGAGCAGGCCAACCACCACCCGGACATCCTGCTGCACGGTTGGAACAGGGTCAGGCTATCGCTGACCAGTCATTCCGCGGGCGGCCTGACCGAGCCAGACTTCGTGCTGGCCACCCGGTTCGACGAGCTGTGAGCGAGCGGATTCGCCGCTGACGGCTGCTACCGTTCGCGCGGTCGCTGAATGACCGACGACCCACCCCGAAGTAGCAGCGCACGGACGGAGGGCACCAGCGCTCGTACGGTAGGTCTCGGGCGGGCCCGTCGGTGAAGGCCCTGTTCATCATCCTCACCGCCCTGCTGGTGCTGGTGAACGCGTTCTTCGTGATCGCGGAGTATGCGTTGGTGCGCTCGCGCCGCGCCCGGCTCGAGGCGCTCGCAGACGAGGGGGCGCGCGGCGCGCGGTTGGCTCTCTCGCAGCTTGAGGAGATCGGCGACTACATCGCGGCCTGTCAGGTCGGGATCACGATGGCTTCGATCGGGATCGGGGCGCTCGGCGAGCCGGCGATCGCGCACCTGCTGGAATCGGCCTTCGGCGGCGCGCTCGGGCATGCCGCGGCGGTCGCGATCTCGGTGATCATCGCCTACCTGTTGATCATCTCCGCCCAGAGCATCGGCGGCGAGATCGTGCCCAAGCTCTACGCGATCCAGCACGCCGAAGGCGTTGCCCGGCGGATCGCCCGGCCGATGCGGTTCTTCCGCAGCCTGTTCCACCCGTTCATCGTCGTCCTGAACGCGTCCTCCAACGCACTGCTGCGGCTGTTCGGCACCGATCCCGACGCCGAACCCGAGGGTGGGACGCCCGATGAGCTCAAGCGGATCATCGCCGAGTCGCAGACCGGGGGTCAGCTCGACGTGGGCGAGGCGAACATGCTCACGGGGGTGTTTCACCTACACGAGCAGGAAGCCAGGCAGGTGATGACGCCGATCCCGGCGGTGGTCACGGTCGACGTGGCGGAGACGGTCGAGGATGCGCTGCGCCGGTGCGTTTCGACCGGGCACTCACGGCTCGTGGTGACCGAGGACGACAACCAGGATCGGGTCAAGGGCATCGTGCACGTCAACCAGCTGGTCAAGCTGATGATGTCCCATGGCGAGGAGGCCAACTTCGCCGGGCTGGTGCGCGAGGCGCCGCTGGTGCCCGAGACAAAGCCGCTCGACGACCTGCTGGCGGATCTGCAGCGCGAGCGCACCGAGCTGGCGATCGTGATCGACGAGTACGGGCGGACCGCGGGAATCGTCACGATCGAGGACATCATCGAGGAAGTGGTGGGCGAGATCGCCGACGAGACCGATCCGGCGGGCGGGGCGGTCCGGCGGCTCGCCAACGGCGACTGGTTCGTGCGGGGTCACGTGGCGGTCAGCGACCTCGAGGACTACGGGCTCGAGCTGCCGGTCGACACCGATGCCTACAACTCGGTCGGGGGATTCGTGTTCGCCGAGCTCGGGCGGCTACCGAAGCGCGGCGACACGATCGCGGCGAACGGATACTCGATCCGGGTCGAGTCGGTGCGCGAGAACCGGATCGAGGCGGTCCGGATCAGGCAGCGGCGCCCCGCCGCCGAGCGCGCCGCGAGTAGCTGACCGGCGCGGCAGCCCGGGAGACCGCGCGAGGCCGAGCACTGGCGCGTCCTCGCATCATTCGTTACATTTCACAACCTGGCAACGGCCGGTGGCTCGCCGATTCTCGAAGGTGATCGCCCACCCGGTGGTTGAGAGGAGAGATGAAGCCGGTCCTAACCGGACCGGCTTCGCATGGGTGCACGCCGGCCGCCGCTGCGCGTGTGCGGAAACACGCGAGCGCAAGCGAGCGCATAGTCAGCGGCAAAAGAGAAGCCGGCCCGCTGGGGACGGACCGGCTTCGTGCTTCTGGGGAGGAGGTGCTGCTATGAGGTACGTCGCGAGCGAAAGTCTGGCCGCCTGACCTGAATGAGCCTTAAATAGTTAGTCGTAGTCGTAGAAGCCGCGGCCAGCCTTACGGCCCAGGGCTCCGGCGCCTACGAGCTCGGACAACTTGTGGGGGACGGCGGCGCCGATCGCCTCGCCGATCGCTTGCGAGACGTCGAGCCCGACGAAGTCGAGCAGCGCGATCGGGCCCATCGGCATGCCCGCCCCGAGCGTCATGCAGCGGTCGACGTCGGCCGGCTCCATGCCGGTCTCGGACAGCAGCTCGACGGCGCTGAACAGGTACGGGAACAACAGGCGGTTGACGACGAACCCGGGGATGTCGGGTACCTCGACCGCGGTCTTGCCGAGCGCCTCACACAACGCCCGAGCCCGCTCCCGGGTGTGCTCGGCGGCCTCGCCTGGAAACACCAGCTCCACCAGCTCCATGCGCGGCACGGGGTTGAACACGTGCAGCCCGACGAAGCTGTCGGGGCGGCCGCTGGCCTGCGCCAGCTCGGCGATCGACAGCGAGGAGGTCGTGGTCGCGATCACCGCCTCTTCCCCTGCGTGGCACTCCAGCTCGCCCAGATCCGCGAGCACCTGGGCCTTGCTGCCGTGATGCTCGACGACCGCCTCGACGAGGAAGGTCGCGTGCGCCAGCTCATCGAGGTCGGTGACGACCCGCACGTTGTCCGCATCGAAGCCGCCCTCGGTCAGCTTCGCGCAGTTCTTCGCGACGCTGTTGCGCGCCCGCTCGGCGGACTCGTCTGATCTGGCCCACAGCAGCACCTCGCCGTGGCGTGAGGCGGTCGCCGCCAGCCCGCACGCGATCACGCCCGCGCCGGCGATTCCGAGTCGTTCCTCCAAGGCTTCTCCTGGTTTCTGGTTCGGCCCGGCGCCGGATGGCGGCGGATCTCGCTGAAGTACAGTACGTGACCGTTCAGTGGCGAGGCGCCGCAAACGCTCGGTGCCCGGACTCTTTCAGCAACAAGGAGCTTCGATGCAGGCACGCGGAGGTCGCGAGGTCGTGATAGTGGAGGCGGTCCGGACCCCGGTCGGGCGCGGCCACAGGGAGAAGGGCTACTACAAGGACACTCATCCGAACGAGCTCCTGGGGCGCTGCTACAGCGAGCTGATCGAGCGCGCCGGTATCCCCGCGGAGCAGGTCGAGGACGTGATCACGGGCTGCGTGCAGCAGTACGGCGAGCAGATGTTCAACGTCGGGCGCAACGCCTGGCTGCAGGCTGGGCTACCGGTCGAGACTCCCGCGACCACCGTCGACCGCCAATGCGGATCCGCCCAACAGGCCGTCAACTTCGCTGCCGCGCTGGTCGCGGCCGGTGTGCACGACGTGGTGATCGGCTCCGGGGTGGAGCACATGGGTCACGTGCCGATGGGAGTCGGTTTCAAGTGGATCGACGAGGTTGGCAGCCCCTGGCCGCCGGAGCTGCTCGAGCGCTACAACCTGATCCCGCAGGGGCTGTCGGCCGAGCTGATCGCCGACCAGTGGGAGATTCCGCGCTCGGAGCTCGACGAGCTCGCGCTGCGCTCGCACCAGCTCGCGCATCGCGCGACCGAGGAGGGGCGGTTCGCGAAGGAGATCGTGCCGATGGCGGTCAACGGCGCCACATATGTGAGCGATCAGGGGATCCGGCCCGACACCACGCTCGAGGCGCTGGCGCAGCTGAAGCCGTCGTTCAAGGCCGACGGCAAGGTCACCGCCGGCAACAGCTCGCAGATCTCCGACGGGGCGGCGGCGGTGCTGCTGGCGTCACGCGAGAAGGCGGAGGAGCTGGGACTGCGCCCACGGGCGCGGGTGCTCGACCAGACCACGGTGGGAGTCGATCCGGTGATCATGCTCACCGGTCCGATTCCGGCTACGCGCAAGCTGCTGGAGCGCAACGGGATGCAGATCGGCGACGTCGATCTGTTCGAGGTCAACGAGGCGTTCGCGCCGGTGCTCGCGGCCTGGCGACGCGAGCTCGAGCCCGACATGGACCGCGTCAACGTCAACGGCGGAGCGATGGCGCTCGGACATCCGCTCGGATCGACCGGCGCGCGGCTGATCACGACGCTGCTGCACGAGCTCGAGCGCTCGGAGAAGGAAGTCGGGCTGGTGACGATGTGCTGCGGCGGGGGACTGGGTACCGGGACGCTGATCGAGCGGGTGTGAGTGGCTGCTCGGGGCGCTAGTTCTCCTGCTCGGTGGGTCGGACGAGCAGCTCGTTGACCGCCACGCGCCACGGGCGGGTCACGACGTAAGCGATCGCGTCGGCGATGTCCTGCGACTCGAGGATCTGGATCCCGTCGAAGCGTTCGGCGATGTCCTCCTGGATCTCGGGTCGGTTGTGGGACCGCAGCTCGGTCGCCACCGCCCCGGGCTCGACCAGCGAGATCCGCACGTGCCGGCCGGCGACCTCCTGGCGCAACGCCTCGCTGAAGGCGCCGACGCCGTGCTTGGTGAGGTTGTAGACGCCGCTGCCGTTGCGCGCCACCCGGCCCGCGACCGAGCTGACGTTGACCATGTCGGCGACCTGCCGAGGGCCGTCCTGCGCCGCCTCTAGCAGGTGAGGGAGCGCAGCGTGGGCGCAGTACAGCAGCCCGGCCACGTTGACATCGAGCATCCGCCCCCACTCCTCGAGTGGGGCGTCGACCGCCGGGCCGAGCAGCATCACCCCGGCGTTGTTGATCAGGATGTCGAGCCGGCCCAGCTCCGCGACGGTGCGCTCGACCGCCGTCTTGGCCTGCTCCTGCGAGCTGACGTCGGCTTGGACCGACAGCGCGGTTGCGCCCGTCTGCCGGATTTGCTCGGCCAGCGAATCGAGTCGATCCTCTCGCCTGGCCACGATCGCCACCGCCGCGCCCCGGTCGGCGAGCGCCAGCGACGTCGCCTCGCCGATCCCGCTCGAGGCGCCGGTCACAAGCGCGACCGTTCCCTGCAGTTCGTTGCTCATGGGAGCCATTATGTTCGCTGCGGGCCGTTTGAAACGTGCGATCGGCGTGAACAAGGTACGAGCGATGGATGCGGCGGGAACAATTCGGGCGGCGCGCCTGCACAAGCACGGCGAGCCGCTGCTCGTGGAGGAGACGCGGCTGCCGGAGCCGAGTGACGACGAGTTGCTGGTGGCGCTCGAGTACGCGGGCGTCAACCCGGTCGACACCTATATCGCGGCGGGTCAAGTGGCACCCGATGGGCCGCTGCCCCGCACGCTCGGCAGCGAGGCCGCGGGGAGCGTCGGCGGTCGGCCCGTGGCGGTAGCGGGCGAGGGGCTGGGAGCGGTGCGCGACGGGGTGTGGGCCGAGGCCGCGGTCGTGCCCGCCGGCGCGGTGATCGAGCTACCCGAAGGGGTCTCGACCCGCGACGCGGCGGCGATGGGGGTCGCCGGCCTGACGGCCTGGAAGGTGGTCCACGAGGTCGGCGAGGTGAGGCCGGAGGATCGAGTGCTGGTGCTCGGCGCCTCGGGTGGGGTGGGGAGCATGATCGTCTCGCTGGCGCGGGCGGCCGGCGCGACCGTGTGGGGCCAGACCGGCTCGGATGAGAAACGCGCGGCGATCGAGCAGCAGGGGGCTCAGCGAGTGCTGGTCGCGGGTCCCGAGGAGCTGAGCAAAGCGGTGGCCGAGCTCGAGCCGACGGTCGTGTTCGACCCGCTGGGCGGCGGCTTCGTCGCGCCGGCGATCGAGGCGCTCGCGTTGCGCGGCCGGCTGGTGGCGTTCGGAGTCTCGGCCGGCGCGGAGGTGGAGCTCAACATGCGAACGCTGTACCGCAAGCGGCTCTCGGTGCTCGGGTACGCAGGTCTCCAGCTCGGTACCGACGAGCGGCGGCAGGGCCTGGAGCGGGCGCTGGCGGCGCTGCGGGAGGGCGATCTACGGGTTCAGGTGGATGAAGTGCTGGAGCTCGAGCAGGTCAACGAGGCATTTGAGCGGCTCGCCTCCCGAGCGGTGCAGGGGAAGCTGCTGCTGGCGCTGTGAGGTGCGCCTCGGCGGGGCGCGCGCGGTCGCACCCCGAGCGCGATGGAGATTTCTCGACCTATGCCTGAGAAATCTCCATCTCGGTCACGCCAGCCAGCTCGGTCACCCCAGCCAGCGGAAGCCGGTCGCATCCGGCGCGGGCGGTAGCGGGCTGGCGGGCAGCCCGTCAGCGGGGTCGTCGCGGTTGAAGCCGGCCGGGGCGAGGTCGTTGGGCGTCTGGGGATGGAACAGCGAAGCCAGGTACTGCGCCTGGCCGCGACCGGGCCCCAGTTCGAACTGACCACCCCCGTACGCATCGATCCCGTGCTCGGCGCAGTAGTCGTAGGTCGCGCACAGCTTGGGT
>JAFAZB010000318.1 GCA_019240015.1 Solirubrobacterales bacterium | reverse complement strand
ACCCGACCGGCTTCACCAACCTGGTCGAGATGCTGGCGGTGCTGGTGATTCCGGCGGCGCTGGTGTTCATGTACGGCCGGATGGCGGGCAACCGCCGCCAGGGCTACGCGATCTACGCGACGATGATGGTGATGTTCCTCGGCGCGGCGTGCGTCGCGTACGTCGCCGAGGCCCACGGCTCCCCGGCCCAGCACGCCGCGGGCCTGCACACACACGTGATCGCGGGCTCGACCGGCGGCAACCTCGAGGGCAAGGAGCAGCGCTTCGGGATCGCGGGCTCGGCGCTGTTCGACGTGGTCACCACGGTCACGTCCTGCGGCGCGGTCAACAGCGCGATCGAATCGTTCACGGGGATCGGGGGAGCGGTCCCGTTCGCCAACCTGTCGGCCTCCGAGGTGATCTTCGGCGGCGTCGGGACCGGTCTCTACTCGATCCTGCTGTACGTCCTGCTGGCGGTGTTCATCGGCGGGCTGATGGTCGGCCGCACGCCGGAGTACCTCGGCAAGAAGATCGAGGCGCGGGAGATCAAGCTGGTCGCGCTCGGTCTGTTGATCACTCCGCTGAGCGCGCTCTTTTGCACCGCGCTCGCGACCGCCAGCAAAGCCGGGCGGGCGTCGATCTCAGCCGCCGCCACCGGGCCGCAGGGGTTCTCGGAGACCTTCTACGCGTACCTCTCGCAGGCCAATAACAACGGCTCCGCGTTCGCCGCCTACGGCGGCTACGTCCAGCCAAACGCGGGCAACCTCGGCGCGCACGGGATCAAGTTCGCCGACCTGGTGGGCGGCTTCGACATGCTGCTCGCTCGCTACGCCCCGATCCTGTTCGCGCTCGCGGTCGCCGGCGCGCTCGCGGGCAAGCGGGTCAGCCCGGCGGGTCTGGGGACGATGCGCACCGACAACCCAACGTTCGTGGTGCTGCTGATCGGCGTGATCGTGCTGGTCGGCGCGCTCACCTTCTTCCCCGCGCTGCTGCTCGGCCCGATCGTCCAGGGCCTGACCGGACACCTGTACTAGCGATGAAACGAGACTTGATCAGCTCGGCGATCGGAATCCTGGTGCTGACGCTGGTGCTCGGGATCCTCTACCCACTCCTGATCACCGGCGTGAGCCAGGTCGCGTTCCCCGGCAACGCCAACGGACAGCAGATCGATGTCGCCGGCAAGCTGGTCGGCTCGAAGCTCATCGGCCAGAGCTTCGGCGGACAGCGCCGCTACTTCCAGAGCCGCCCCTCGGCGACCACGCCGCCCGACAACCCCGCGGCGACGACGTTCTCGAACCTCGGGCCCAACAACATCGCCACCGAGAAGGCGATCGCCGCCAACATCGACGCCTACCTGAAGCTCGAGCGGCCATACGACCCGGGCCTGACCGCCGCCGCCGTGCCGGTCGATGCCGCCGACACCTCGGGCTCGGGGATCGATCCGGACATCTCGGTCGCCAATGCCGAGATCCAGGCGCACCGGGTGGCGTCGGTCCGCGACCTCCCGCTGGCGCGGGTGATGAAGCTCGTCTCGAGCTACACCCACGGGCGCGGCCTCGGCTTCTCCGGTGAGCCGGGGGTCAACGTGCTGGAGCTCAACCTGGCCCTCGACCGGCTGTCCGCCGCGGCAAAGTGATGTCGGTCGACGCCGCAGCCCACACCTCTGAGCGCCGCGCGATCTCGCTGTTCAGGACCGACATCGTCAAGCGCGCGTTGATCGACAGCTTGCTGAAGCTCGATCCACGGGTGCAGGTCCGCAACCCGGTGATGATGGTGGTCGAGCTCGGCGCGGTGATCACGACCGTCACCTGGCTGATCCAGGTGTTCGGGGGCGGTCCGCTGGGCGGCGGGCACGAGCCGTCCTGGTACACGCTCACGATCTCGGTGTGGCTGTGGCTGACGGTGGTGTTCGCGAACATGGCCGAAGCGTTTGCCGAGGGGCGGGGACGCGCGCAAGCCGACACGCTGCGCTCGATGCGCCAGGAGACGGTCGCTCGCTTGAGGGACGGCGCCACCAAGCGGGCCTCCGAGCTGGTCAAGGGCGACGTGGTGGTGGTCGCCGCGGGTGAGCTGATCCCCGGCGACGGGACCGTGATCGAAGGAATCGCGTCGGTCGACGAGTCGGCGATCACCGGCGAGTCGGCGCCGGTGATCCGCGAGTCGGGTGGCGACCGCAGCGCGGTCACCGGCGGCACCAGGGTGCTGTCCGACAGGATCCTGGTCGAGATCACCCAGGAGCCGGGACATTCGTTTCTGGACCGGATGATCGCGCTGGTGGAGGGCGCCGCCCGCCGCAAGACCCCGAACGAGATCGCGCTCAACATCCTGCTCGCGGGTCTGACCCTGATCTTCATGATCGTGGTCGCGACGCTGCGGCCATTCGGTCTGTTCGCCCACACCCCGATCTCCGAGACGACGCTGATCTCGCTGCTGGTGGCGCTGATCCCGACCACGATCGGCGCTCTGCTGTCGGCGATCGGGATCGCGGGCATGGATCGGCTGGTGCGCCGCAACGTGTTGGCGCTGTCCGGGCGCGCGGTCGAGGCCTCCGGTGACGTGGACGTGCTGCTGCTCGACAAGACCGGCACGATCACGATCGGCAACCGCGTGGCCAGCGAGCTGATCCCGATGCCGGGGGTGGCGGAGGCCGAGCTCGCCGAGGTCGCGCAGCTGGCCTCGCTCGCGGACGAGACCCCGGAGGGGCGCTCGATCGTGGTGCTCGCCAAGCAGTACGGGATCCGCGAGCACGACATGGCCGATCTGCATGCGCAGTTCGTTCCGTTCAGCGCGCAGACCCGGATGAGCGGCGTGAACCTCGATGGCCAGCAGCTCCGCAAGGGCGCGGGCGACGCGGTGATCAAGTTCGTCGGCGCCGAGGGCGGGCGAGCCCCCGCCGAGCTCGCGCCGGTGCTCGATCGGATCGGCCGGGAGGGCGGCACGCCGTTGGCGGTGGCGCGTGACTCGCAGGTGATGGGCGTGATCTACCTCAAGGACACGATCAAGGATGGGATGCGCCAGCGCTTCGACCAGCTGCGCGCGATGGGGATCCGCACGATCATGATCACCGGCGACAACCGCCTCACGGCCGCCAAGATCGCCGAGGAGTCCGGCGTCGACGACTTCCTCGCCGAGGCCACGCCGGAAGCGAAGCTGGAGCTGATCAAGGAGCAGCAGGCGGCCGGCAGGCTGGTGGCGATGACCGGCGACGGCACCAACGACGCCCCCGCGCTCGCCCAGGCGGACGTTGGCGTGGCGATGAACACCGGCACCCAAGCCGCCCGGGAGGCGGGCAATATGGTCGACCTCGATTCCAATCCGACGAAGCTGATCGAGATCGTGGAAGTCGGAAAGCAGTTGCTGATCACGCGCGGCGCCTTGACCACCTTCTCGATCGCCAACGACGTGGCCAAGTACTTCGCGATCCTGCCCGCGATCTTCCTGTTCACCTATTCGGCGGCGAAAGGCAGCGAGGGGCCGCTGCAGGTGCTCAACGTGATGAGTCTCGGCACGCCGCGATCGGCGGTCATCTCCGCGATCGTGTTCAACGCGATCATCATCCCGCTCCTGATTCCACTGTCGCTTCGCGGCGTTCGCTACCGGCCGATCGGCGCGAGCGCGCTGCTGCGGCGAAACCTGTGTATCTACGGGCTGGGCGGGATCGTCGCCCCGTTCATCGGCATCAAGCTGATCGACCTGGTGGTCCACAACCTGCTGGGAGCGTAGTGACGCCCGCGGCCCCTGCCAGCTCCGATGCGCTGCTCAGCGGCGAGCGCCGGCGGGGGCGCTACCGGGTCTTCCTCGGGATGGCCGCGGGCGTCGGCAAGACGTATCGGATGCTCCAGGAGGGCCAGGCCGAGGCCGAGGCCGGGCGCGACGTGGTGATCGGCTATGTGGAGGCACACGGGAGGGCAGAGACGATCGAGCAGGGGCGGGGCCTCGAGCAGGTCCCTCGCCGGCGGGTCTCCTACCGCGAGACGCTGCTCGAGGAAATGGACCTCCCGGCGATCCTCGACCGCGCCCCCGAGCTGTGCCTGATCGACGAGCTCGCTCACACCAACGCCCCGGGCCTCGAGCACGGCAAGCGCTACGAGGACATCGAGGCCGTACTCGCGGCGGGAATCGACGTCTACTCGACCGTCAACGTCCAGCACCTGGAGAGCCTCAACGATCAGGTCGCCGAGCTGACCGGGACCCGGGTCCGCGAGACGGTTCCCGATGCGATCCTCGGATCCGCCGACGAGATCGTGCTGATCGACATCCCGCCCCAGTCGCTGGTGGAGCGTCTGCTCGCGGGCAAGGTGTACCCGAGCGAGCGCATCCAGACCGCGCTGAACAACTTCTTCAAGCTCGAGAATCTCTCGGCGCTGCGCGAGGTTGCCCTGCGCCAGGTCGCCGAGGAGGTAGAGGCCAAGCGGATCCCGACCGAGATGCTCGGGCGGGGGCGCGAGGAGCGACTGATCGACGCCGCCGC
>JAFAZB010000180.1 GCA_019240015.1 Solirubrobacterales bacterium | reverse complement strand
TCTTGACGTGGTTCTCGTTCACGAGCACGCGGTTGGTGGGATCGGCGCCCACCCAGACCGGCTCGCCGCCGCCCGGCAGCGGGAGCAGGGCCTCGAGCCAGGCGTGGGTGTCGACCTCGACCGACTCCTCGCCGCCCTCCGTCCCAGTCGCGAACAGGTAGCCGGACACGTAGCGGGCGGCGATCCCGTGGTGTCGCAGCAGACACAGGCCCAGATGCACGAAGTCCTGGCACACCCCGGCTCCGACCTCGAACAGATGCTCGATTGTCGAGTCGACGTAGGTGGCGCCCTGGCGGTACTCGAACCGATCGGGGATCAGCTCGGAGATCCGCAAGACGGTCTGCAGCGGAGTGCTTGCGCGCGTGGTAGCGATCAGCTGTGCAAGCTCGGCGTTGCCGGGCGCGTCATCAAGCTGGAGCAGGAACTCGCCGCCCGCCTCTCGGTAGCTGGGCTCCTCGAGCGCCTCCCAGGTGGTCGAAGGCGGCTCGGCAGGCGTGTGGGTGCTGACCCTGGCCGTGACGTCGATCGTGAGCTGCCGATGAGGGCGGGAGATCTCGAACTCGACCACCTCGGTTCCGAAGTAGTCGGTGTGGTGGTGAAGCCGCGCCTCAGGGGTCAGCCGGACGCTGAACTCGTCGCAGCGCTGGCGGCCATTCGCCGCCGGCTTGACGCGCAGCGCGTTGAGGTTGTCGACGACCTCGGCGTCGTACTCGTAGATCGTCAGGTAGCGGATCGCGAAGTTCATCTCGGGGATCATCGCGCGGCTCACAGATGGACAGCCGCGATTGCGGCGATCGCGAAATAGCGTTCCTCGATGTCGCGATCGACCAGCTCGAGTTCGTCCTGTACCCGCTTGAGCGCCTCTCCGAACTCGGCGCCGGTTTCGGGCGCCGCGCCTTGGCGCTGTAGCTCCAGGTCAGCGATCAGGCGACCCAGCCGCAGCACGGGCGCGGAGGAGCGCGGCTGAGCATCGGCTGCCGAGAGTGCGCTGCTGAGCGCCCCAGCCGAGGACGCGACCGAGCCGGGGTAGGCCGGGTCGAACAGCAGAAAGTGCGCCACCGGGCCGATCGTCGGCGCCTGGCGAGTCGCGCGGCGGAAGGCCTGAAAGCCGCCCACCGCATGCAGCAGCGCGAGCGCCTCGCTTTCGTGCCCGCTCTCCAGCGATCCGCGGGGCACCGCCACGCGCAACATCCGCAGCACCATGTCCGCGTCCTCGATCCGCCCGCCCGCCTGGAGGAACGCGCGACCCTCGTCGCGCAGCATGGTGCGCGCGACCAGCCCCCAGAACAGCGCGCAGCGCTCCTTGACCTCCTGGTAGACCGAGTAGGGCCCGGTCCGCAGCGCGGCCGGCAGGTCGTACCGGCCGAGCAGTAGAAAGAACGAGTTGAGCGCTTCCCACATCTCGGTGGAGATCACGTCGCGCAGCGTGCGCCCTCGCTCGCGCGCGCGTGAAATGCAGGCGAGCACCGAAGCCGGGCTTTCGGTATCGAGCGTCAGCAGGCGCGCCACGTCGCCGCGGCCCATCGGTCCGGGACCGGGAACCGTCGCCTCTTCCTCGCCCGGCGCGGGGGGCTTCGCGCCGATGATCGCCAGTACTCCATCCCAGCTGAGCGCGATCCCACGCTCCCCGGGAACTCCGGCGACGTCGGCATGAAAGGCCCCGTCCAGCATCCGCGCGGTGTGCTCTGCCCGGGTCAGGTCGCGTCCGAGCCAGAACAGCTCTTGGGCGATCCGGGCGAGCATCAGCGCGGGTGTCGCGGAGGAGGCTCGTGACCCCCGCGCGCACGCCCACCACGCGCCTGCTGTTGCTGCTGCGCCTGCCCATGCCAGTTGCCGTAGCGGACGTCCGGCAGCCTCGGCGGCGCGTGCGCGGGGCGCGCTGCAACGCCCGAATCCTGGAGCGTGCCGTCGTCGAGCACCCAGGTGTCCTTGGAGCCGCCTCCCTGTGAGGAGTTGACGATCATCGAGCCCTCGACCAGCGCCACCCGGGTGAGACCCCCGGGCACGATCCGGATCTCCTCGCCGAATACGGCGAACGGGCGCAGATCCACATGACGCGGGGCGAGGCGCCCGTCGCCGCATTCGGTCGGTGCCGTCGAGAGGTGCACCAGCTCCTGGGCGATGAACCTGTCGGGCTGTGCCTCGATCAGACGGCTCTGATGCTCGCGCTCGGCCGCGCTCGCCTGCGGGCCGATGAACACGCCCTTCCCACCCGATTCCGAGGTGGGTTTGACGACCAGCTCGGCCAACCGCCCCAGCACCTCCTTGCGCACCCGCTCGTCGGTGAGCAGGTACGTCGGCACGTTGTCGAGGATCGGCTCCTCCTGGAGGTAGAAACGGATCATCTCGGGCACGTAGTGGTAGATCGCCTTGTCGTCGGCGACCCCGGTGCCGATCGCGTTGGCGATCGCCACCGTCCCCGCGCGGTAAGCGCGGACCAGCCCCGGCACGCCGAGCAGCGAGTCGGGCCGGAACGCGAGCGGGTCGAGGAAGTCGTCGTCGAGTCGGCGGTAGATCATGTGCACGCGCTCCAACCCGGCGGTGGTCCGCATGTAGCAAACCGCGTCCCGCACGACCAGGTCGCTGGCCTCGACCAGCTCGACTCCCATCTGCCGCGCCAGGAACGCGTGCTCGAAGTAGGCCGGGTTGAGCGGCCCGGGGGTCCACAGCACCACGGTGGGATTGCTCTCCGCACCCGGAGCCACCGCGCGCAGCGCGTCGAGCAGCAGCGACGGATAGTGATCGACCGCCCGCACCCGGTGCCCCGCGAACAGCTCCGGCATCAACCGGGTCATCGCGAGCCGGTTCTCCAGCACGTAGGAGATCCCCGACGGTGTGCGGACGTTGTCCTCGAGCACTCGCCAGCGCCCGTCGCCGCCACGGACCAGGTCACAGCCCGACACGTGACAGTAGACGCCGCCCGGGGCGCGCACGCCGTGCACCGGCCGCGCGAAGCTTGGGCGGCTCACCACCAGCGACCAGGGCACGATCCCCGCGCGGACGATCTCGTGCGCGTGATAGACGTCGTCGACGAACGCGTTCAGCGCCCGGATGCGCTGCGCCAGCCCCCGCTTGATCGTGGTCCACTCGGCGGCGGTCAGGACCCTGGGGACGAGGTCGAGCGGGAATGGCCGATCGCGGCGCTCCCCGTCGGTCCCGGCGACCTCAAACGTGATCCCCTGTTGCATGAAGATCGTGTCCCGGCGTTGGCCGGCGGCCTTCAGCGCCTGCGGCCCGAGCCGGTGCAGGGTGGCGATCAGCCCGGCGGCGTGGGCGAACGGCGTGCCGTCCTGGGCGAGCAGCTCGTCGAGACTGCCCGGCGGGACCAGGTAGTCCTCGATCGGCTGCGCGTCGGTCACGTGCGACATCGGATCACGGTTTCGCTTCGGAGACACGCTTAGGTGTAGCTGGTCGCGGTGATCGCCGCCACGCCCGCAGGGCCAAGCTGGAGGATCCGCCCTTGTCCAAGGGGAGCAGCGGCTCTGGATGCTTTCTCGGAGTATCGCCCTCTACCCTTGACCCGGCGTGCGGATCGTGATCACAGGCGCGGCCGGGATGCTCGGCCAGGACTTGCGCAGCGCGGCCAGCGCCGCCGGCCACGAAGTGCTCGCGCTTGTGCGAGCCGAGCTCGACATCACCGATCCGGATGCGGTCCAGCGCCAGCTCGCGCAGGCTCGCCCCGAGGTGGTGATCAACTGTGCTGCCTGGACCGACGTCGACGGCGCCGAGGGGGATTACCCGGGGGCGGTCGCGGTCAACGGCGCCGGGGCGGGGAACGTCGCGCGCGCCGCCGCAGCGGCGGGCGCGTGGACGTTGCATGTCTCGAGCGACTACGTATTCGATGGCGCCAAGCGCCAGCCCTACCTGGAGTCCGATCCGGTGGCGCCGCTGTCGGCGTACGGCCGCTCGAAGCTGGAGGGTGAGCTGGCGGTCGCGAGAGCGGCGCCGGGGCGCCACACGATCGTTCGCTCCTCGTGGCTGTTCGGCAATGGCGGTCCGTGCTTTCCGGCCACGATCCTGAGGCTGGCCGCCGAGCGCGACGAGCTGACCGTCGTCGAGGACCAGGTCGGGTGCCCGACGTTCACCGGTCACCTCGCGCCGGCGCTGGTCGACTTGGCATGGTCTGCCGGGAGCGCAGTCGAGGGGATCATGCACGTCGCCGGGGCGGGAGCGTGCTCCTGGTATGAGCTCGCGCGGGAGATAGTCGCGCGGGCCGGGCTGGAGTGCCGCGTCCACCCCGGCACCACCGAGGAGATGGCGCGCCCGGCTCCGCGCCCGGCGTACAGCGTGCTCGGGACCGAGCGCGGGCACACGGCGCCGCGCCTGCCGCACTGGCGCCAAGGCCTGGGGGAGTTCTTGGCCGCCGAGGTGCCGGCGCGATGAGGCTGCTGGTCTGCGGCGGCGCGGGCTTCATCGGCTCCACGTTCGTGCGCCTGCGCCTGCGCGAGCACGGCGATCAGGTCACGGTGTTGGACAAGCTCACCTACGCCGGCCGGCGGGAGAACCTGCACGACGTGCTGAGCGAGCTTCGCTTCATCGAGGGTGCGATCGAGGACCCGGACGCGGTCGCGGATGCGCTGGCCGGGTGCGAGGCAATCGTCAACTTCGCTGCCGAGACGCATGTGGACCGCTCGATCGCCGAGCCGGTGACCTTCACGATCACCAACATGCAGGGCACTCACACGCTGCTCGAGGCGGCGCGCGATCGAGGGCTGCGTTACGTGCAGGTCTCGACCGACGAGGTCTACGGCTCGATCGCGCAGGGGTCGTTCACCGAGTCCTCGCCGCTGCAGCCCTCGAGTCCCTACAGCGCGACCAAGAGCGGCGCGGACCTGCTCGTCTCGAGCTACTTCCACACCTACGGGCTGGAAGCGATGATCTGCCGGGGATCGAACAATTACGGCCCCTATCAGCACCCCGAGAAGCTGATCCCGCTGATGATCCTCAACGCTCTGGCCGGGGACCGGCTGCCCGTCTACGGCGACGGCCTCAACGTGCGCAACTGGCTATTCGCGGAGGACTTCGGGGGCGGCGTCGGCCATGTCCTGGCGCACGGGGTGCCCGGTGAGGCGTACAACTGCGGGGGTCCCGACGAGTGCGACAACCTTGCGGTGGTGCGGCGGATCGTGGAGCTGACCGGCGCGGAGGAGTCGCTGATCGAATACGTGCCCGACCGGCCCGG
This sequence comes from Solirubrobacterales bacterium, assembly GCA_019240015.1. Taxonomy (GTDB): domain Bacteria; phylum Actinomycetota; class Thermoleophilia; order Solirubrobacterales; family Solirubrobacteraceae; genus Palsa-465. Next base: position 11,274 of record JAFAZB010000180.1, on the reverse strand, counting down.
GCACGATCGCCGCTACTCGCTCTCCTCGGAGAAGCTGCGCGCGCTGGGATGGGAGCCACGGACCCGATTCGATCAGGGCCTGGCGCGGACCGTCGAGTGGTACCGCAAAAACGCCTGGTGGTGGGAGCCGGTCCGCTCGGGCGCGTACCGCGAGTACTACGAGCGCCACTACGGGCGTGCGCTGAAGGGCTGAGATCGAGTCCACACCGCCCGCAGCGAGGGGGCGCCATGCACCTCCGCCCGAGGTCCGACTCCCGCTCCAGCGCGACCGCCTGCTGCGCGCCGCGGCGCGCGAGTTCGCCCAGCGCGGATACGCCGGCGCCACCGCGGAGTCGATCAGCCGCCGGGCCGCGATGTCGAAAGCCACCTTCTATGAGCACTTCGCCAACAAGGAGCAGTGCATGCTGGCGCTGTTCGACCTCGCCACCGAAGTTGTTCAGGACGCGATGGCGAGCGCGGCCCGCAGCGCCCCGGAAGGCGACGCGCGGGCGCGCATGCGAGCCGCGACGCGAGCGTTCCTGGGGACCCTGTCGGACCACCCGGACCTGGCGCAGACGCTGCTGATCGAGATCATCGGCGCCGGACCCGGCGCTGGCCGCAGACGTGATCAGACGATGCAGGCGTTCGCCGACGTGCTCGACGCCGAGAACGCCGCCGCATCCGCGCGGGGGCTGATCAACCGCTTCCGCTCGCCGCACGACGCGTTCACGATCGTCGGAGCCGTCACCGAGCTGATCTCCCGGCAAGTACGACTGGGCGAGCCCGCAGACGCGATGGACCTCGCGCCGGTGATCGACAGGCTGATCGCCGGGCTGCTCGCCCAGGGCTCGCCGTGAGCCCCGACCGGGAGGCGCTGTCGCGGCTCGTCCTGGAGGTCGTCTCCTGCCGCCGCTGCCCTCGCCTGGTGGCCTGGCGTGAGCAGACCGCGGTCGAGAAGCGCGCCGCGTTCGCCTCCGAGGACTACTGGGCCAAGCCGCTGCCGGGCTTCGGGGACCCCGCCGCGGCCGTGTTCGTGCTCGGGCTGGCCCCCGCCGCGCACGGGGGCAACCGCACCGGCCGGATCTTCACCGGCGACCGCTCGGGCGACTGGTTGTTCGCAGCCCTGTGGCGCGCCGCGTTCGCCAACCAGCCCACCTCGGTGACCCGCGAGGACGGCCTCTCCCTGCGCGACTGCTACATCGCCGCCGCGGTCCGCTGCGCCCCACCGGCGAACCGACCAACTCCGGCCGAGCGCGATAACTGCCTCCCGTACCTGGTCCGCGAGCTCGAGCTGCTCCCGGCTGTCCGGGTGATCGTGTGCCTCGGGAGCTTTGCCTGGGACGCCGCGCTGCGCACGATGCTCGCCTCCGGGCTGACGCTGCCGCGCCCCCGCCCCAAGTTCGGGCACGGCGCCGAGGCACAGCTCGGCCGCTTCACGCTGCTCGGCTGCTACCACCCGAGCCAGCAGAACACCTTCACCGGCAAGCTGACCGAGCCGATGCTGGACCAGGTGTTCGCGCGGGCGAAGGCGCTGGCTTCGTAGGGGCGAGCGCCCGCGCGCGCCCCCGCTACGCTGGCAAATGAGTTGCCGCTGCAAGCATTCAGCCCCCGAACGCGCGCATGGTTCGAGGCGGCGTTCGCGGAGCCCACGCCCGCCCAGGAGCAGGCCTGGCCTGCGATTGCCTCGGGCGAGCACGTCCTGATTTCGGCGCCGACGGGGTCGGGCAAGACGCTCGCGGCGTTCCTGTGGGCGATCGACCGGCTGGCCGCCGAGCGCCCCCACGCCTCCCCGCCAGAAACCGCCAGCGCCGAACCGGCCCAGACCCCGCGCCCGATCAGCCTCGTCTACGTCTCGCCGCTCAAGGCCCTCTCCTACGACATCGATCGCAACCTGCGCACGCCGCTGCGCGGGATCGGGGCCGAGCTGAAGGTCGCGGTGCGGACCGGCGATACCCCCCAGCGCGAGCGCCAGGCGATGCTGCGCGATCCGCCCGACATCCTGATCACGACCCCGGAGTCGCTGTACCTGATGCTGACCGGTCGCGCGCGGGCGCTGTTCGCCGGCACTCGCTGGTGCATCGTCGACGAGATCCACGCGGTCGCGGCGACGAAGCGCGGCGCGCATCTGGCGCTGACGCTCGAGCGGCTCACGCAGGCCGCCGGGCGCGACCCGCAGCGGATCGGCCTGTCGGCGACGCAGAAGCCGCTGGCGGAGATCGGTCGCTTCCTGGTCGGCCCCAGACGCACCTGCCGGCTCGTGGATACCGGCGCACACAAGGAGCTCGACCTGGAGATCAGGGTGCCGGTGGAATCGATGGTCGAGCCCGACGCCACACCCGCGCCCGACCTGGACCCGCTGCAAGGCGGGACCGAGGCGACCCGCCGCTCGATCTGGCCGGCGATGTACCCCGAGCTGCTCGAGCTGATCGAGTCGCACCGCTCGACGATCCTGTTCGTCAACAACCGGCGAGCCGCCGAGCGCCTGGCGATCCGCCTCAACGGGCTCGCGGACAAGGAGCTGGCTCGTTCGCACCACGGCTCCCTCGCGCGCGAGGAGCGGACCGTGGTCGAGGAGTTGTTGAAAGCGGGTCAGCTGCGATGCCTGGTCGCGACCTCCAGCCTGGAGCTCGGAATCGACATGGGCGCCGTCGATCTGGTGATCCAGGTCGAGTCGCCCAAGTCGGTCGCCAGGGGGCTGCAGCGGATCGGCCGCGCCGGCCACTCGGTCGGCGACACGAGCCGGGGGCGGATCTTCCCCAAGTTCCGCGCCGACCTGCTGGAGTGCGCGGTGCTCGCCAGGCGGATGCGTGAGCAGCAGATCGAGACGACGGTCGTGCCCCGCAACGCGCTCGATGTGCTCGCGCAGCAGGTGGTGGCGATCGCCGCCGCCGCGCCCGACGCCGAGCCGGTGCCAGTCGACGGCCTGCACCGGCTGATCACCAGCACCTACTCGTATGCGGAGCTCAGCCTCGCCCAGCTCGAGAACGTGCTCGACATGCTCGACGGGCGCTACCCCTCGAGCGAGTTCGCCGAGCTGCGTCCGCGGATCGTGTGGGATCGCGTGCGAGGGACGATCCGCGCGCGCCCCGGCGCCCGCCAGCTGGCGGTCACCAACGCCGGCACGATCCCCGACCGCGGCCTGTACGCGGTCACGCTTCCGGATGGGCGGCGCGTCGGCGAGCTCGATGAGGAGATGGTCTACGAAGCGAGGCCCGGGCAGACGTTCCTGCTCGGCGCCACCACCTGGCGGATCGAGGAGATCGGCCGCGACCGGGTGATCGTGACCCCCGCCCCCGGGCTTCCAGGCGCGGTCCCGTTCTGGAAGGGAGACGGAATCGGGCGCCCCAAGGAGCTGGGCGAGGCGATCGGCGCGTTCGCTCGTTCGGCGCTCGGCCGATCCGCCGAGGAGCTCCAGGCCGAGTATCACCTCGACGAACGCGCGGCCAACAACCTGCTCCAGTTCCTGGCCGAGCAGCAGGCGGCCACGCGCGTGATCCCATCCGACCGCGCGATCGTGCTCGAGCGCTTCAGGGACGAGATCGGCGACTGGCGCCTGTGCGTCCTGAGCCCCTTCGGGGGGCGCGTCCACGCCGCCTGGTCGCTGGCGCTCAGCGCACGGATCCGCGAGGAGCTCGGGCTCGAATCAGACGCGATCTACTCCGACGACGGGATCATCGTCCACCTCCCCGAGGCGGAGGAACCGCCCGGCGCGGAGCTGGTGGCGCTCGAGCCCGACCAGATCGAGGACCTGGTCGTCGGCGAGCTCGGCTCATCCGCGCTGTTCGGGGCGCGCTTCCGGGAGAACGCCGGCCGGGCGCTGCTGATCCCCCGCGCCCGTCCGGGCAAGCGAACGCCGCTCTGGCAGCAGCGGCTGAAGTCCCAGTCGCTGCTCGAGGTCGCGAAGAAGTACCCCCAGTTTCCGATCGTGCTCGAGACCTACCGGGAGTGCTTGCGCGACGTGCTCGACGTCCCCGGCCTGACCGAGCTGTTGACCAAGCTCCACCGGCGGGAGATCTCACTGGTGGAGGTGGAGACCGCGACCGCCTCGCCGTTCGCGTCGAGCCTGCTGTTCGACTACGTCGCCACCTACATGTACGAGGGCGACACCCCCAACGCCGAGCGGCGCGCCGCCGCGCTGTCGCTCGATCGCGACCTGCTGCGTGAGCTGCTCGGGCAGGAGGAGCTCCGCGACCTGATCGATCCTGGCGCGCTGGCCCGGGTGGAGCAAGAGCTCCAGTGCACCTCGCCGCAGACCAGGGCAGCCAACCGCGAGGGACTGCTCGACGTGCTGCGGCGCCTCGGCGAGCTGAGCCTCGCCGAGGCGCGCGAGCGGGTGCTGGACGGGTTAGACCCCGCCCAGATGCTGGCCGATCTGGAGGCCGAACGGCGCGCGGCGCGGATCCGCCTGCGCGGCGAGCAGCGCTGGATCGACGCGGCCGACGCGGGCCTCTACCGCGACGCGCTCGGAGCCGCGGCGCCCGGCGGCCTGCCGGCGGCGTTCCTCGAGGACGTGCCCGACGCGCTGGCGAGACTGCTGCGGCGGTTCGCCGCCTCGCACGGTCCGTTCACGACCGCGGACGCGCGGGCGCGCTACGGCATCGACCCGGCAGCGGCGCTGCGCGAGCTGGAACGCGACGGGGCGCTGGTCCGCGGCGAGCTGCGACCCGGCGGCAGCCAGCGGGAATGGTGCGATCCCGAGGTCCTGCGCCGCCTGCGCCGCGTCTCCCTGGCGGTGCTGCGCAAGGAGATCGAGCCGGTCGATCGCAGAGCGCTGGCGCGCTTCCTGCCGGCGTGGCAGGGAGTCGACCGCCATCCGCCGAGCGGCGCCGGCGTCGATCGCCTGCGCGAGTCGCTGGTAGCACTCCAGGGGCTGGCGCTGCCGGCGGAGGTCTGGGAGCGCGATGTGCTGCCGAGGCGCGTCGGCGCGTACTCGCCGGCGTGGATGGATCAGCTGTGCGCCAGCGGCGAGCTGGTGTGGATCGGCGCCGGGGCGCTGGGGCGCAACTCCGGGCGGGTGGGGCTCTACTTCCGCGAGGACGTCGGCCTGCTGGGGCCCCCGCCGCTGAGGGGCGTTCCGCCCGATGGCGAGCAGCACGCGCTCGTCCGCGAGCGGCTCGCGGTGGGAGCTTGCTTCTTCACCGACCTGCTCGCCGACGTGGCGCTGGCGCCCGAGCTGCTCCAGGAGGCGCTGTGGGATCTGGCCTGGGCGGGCGAGGCCACCAATGATGCCTTCGCGCCGCTGCGCGCGCCGCGGCTGACGCTGGCGCGCGCGCAGCGCTCGGGTCGCGAACGCACGCGGGGCGGGGCCGGGCGATTCGCCTCGCGCCGCCGCGGCGCGGCGGCGGCCCAGGTCCAGGGTCGCTGGTCGCTGACCGCGCCGCTGTTCGCGGATTCGATCGACCCGGTGGCCAGGCGCCGGACGCTGGCCGAGCTGCTGCTCGAGCGCTACGGGATCCTGACCCGCGAGCAGGCGCTCGCCGAGGGCATCGCCGGCGGCTTCTCCGCGATCTACCCCGAGCTCTCGCAGCTCGAGACGCTGGGGGTGGCGCGCCGCGGCTACTTCATCGAGGGACTGGGCGGCGCCCAATTCGCGCTCCCCGGCGCGGTCGAGCGGCTGCGCTCGCAGGACGCCGAGCAATCGGCCCCGCTGGTGCTGGCGGCGGTCGATCCGGCGCAGCCGTTCGGCGCCACGCTGCCCTGGCCTGCACCACCCGGCGGCGAGCCGCGGCGCCTGGCGCGCACGGCCGGGGCCTACGTGGTGATCGGCGACGGGGAGGCGATCGTCTACCTGGAGCGCGGCGGGCGCGCGCTCCAGACGCTGGTCGCCGCCAGCGACGAGCGCCTCGAGCCGGCGCTATCGGCGCTCGTCGAGCAGGTGCAGCGCGGCGCGATCAAGCGGCTCGCGCTGGAGAAGGTGGACGGAAAATCCGCGCTGTCCTCGCCGCTGCACCCGGCGCTGGTGCGGCTCGGCTTCCAGCAGGGCCCGCGGCGGCTGACGTTGAGCGCCTAGATGATCGACTCGGCGAGGCGCTGATGCCCGAGGGCGACACGATCCGCTACGCCGCCAGCCGGATGCGTCCGCTGCTCGAGGGGCGCGTCCCCGACCAGATCCGCACCCCGCAGCCCCGCCACGCGCTCGACGCGTGGCCGCGGCGGCTCTCCGGGCGCGCCGTGGAGCGCGTCGATACGCACGGCAAGCACCTGTTGCTGCGCTTCGAAGGCGGCCTTGCGCTCCACAGCCACCTGCGCATGACCGGCTCCTGGCGGGTATATGCCGCGGGTCAGCCTTGGCGGCGGGCCGCCAGCAGTGCGTGGCTGGTGCTAGTGGCCGACGGGCACGAGGTGGTCCAGTTCGATGGCCCCGTGCTCGAGCTGCTGACCGACGGCCGGACGCGACTTGACCGCCGCTTGGCGATGCTCGGACCCGACGTGCTCGCCGAGCACTTCGACTCGACCCGGTTCCTCAAGCGGCTGCGCGCCGACGATCCCACGCGCGGGATCGGCGACGCCCTGCTCGACCAGTCGACGGTCGCCGGAATCGGCAACATCTGGAAGGCCGAGGGGTGCTGGGAGGCGGGCGTCGACCCCTGGCGCCCGCTCGCCGAGCTCACCGATGCCGAGGCGATCGAGATTCTGCGGCGGCTGCGACCGCGGATGCTGCGCTCCGCCGAGCTGGGCCCGCGCTCGATCGAACCCCGAGTCCACGGACGGGCCGGGCGGCCCTGCCCGCGATGCGCGACGCCGATCGCGGCCCGGGGGCAGGGAGACGAGAACCGCACCACGTTCTGGTGTCCGGGGTGCCAGTCGTGAGCGAGCGCAGCCTGCGCCGGATCGGCCACAAGGGCGCCGATCTGATCGCCCCCGGCAACACCCACGCCAGCTTCGACGCCGCGCTGGCGGCCGGGGTCGACATGATCGAGTTCGACGTGCTCCCCGAGCGGGGCGGGGAGGGCCGGCTGCTGCTTGCCCACGACTACGCCGACGCCGCGCAGCGGGTCCCGCACACGCTGGAGGAGGGGCTAGCGCACCTCGCGGGCGACGCGTTTGCGGGGATCGAGATCGACGTCGATCTGAAGCTGCCCGGCTACGAGCGCTCAGTGCTTCAAGCGCTGCGCGCCCATGGCCTGCTCGAGCGGGCCCTGATCTCGAGCCAGTACCGGAGCAGCCTGACGGCGGTTCGCGCCGCCGAGCCCGGCGTGCGGCTGGGATGGTCGCTGCCGAAGCTGCGCCGCGACCCGTTTCGCTCGCGGGCGCTGACGCTGCCGGCGCAGCTCGGCCTTTTGGCGATGCGAGCGTTGCTGCCCTCCCGTGGCGCGCGCGCGATCCGCGCGCGCGAGTGCGACGCACTGATGGTCCACTGGCGGCTGGTCACGCCGCGGCTGGTCCGCCGCGTGCAGGCCGCGGGCGGCGAGCTCTACGTGTGGACCGTGGACGAGCTGCCGCGCCTGCGCGCGCTCAAGGCGCTGGGGGTCAACGGGGTGATCACCAACGACCCGCGGCTGTTTGGCGCGCTCGCCTGACCGTTTCAGCTGATCTTGCAGGCTGACGCGCTGAAGTGGCGCGGGCTGCCGAAGTCGGCGTCGGGGTGGCCGGCGGTGGTCGTCCGGACCGCGTGGCCGATCGTGCTTCCCCCGTAGGTCCAGGCGAATGTGATCACGCCCCGCAGCGTGCCGCTGTGGCGCTTGAACTGGAAATCGGCTCCCCCTTGGCGCAGCGTCTTGGTGGCCTGCCCGAGGTTCACCATCCGCTGACCGTTGGGAACCGGCTCGAAGCGCTTCTTCGAGCTCGAGAAATACTGGGCCTGGATGCTCATCGACATCGCCACGGGGAATCCCAGCGAGGGCATCTGGCCCCGGATGCCGAGCATCTGGGGTTGGCTGTCGGTATCGCAGACGTTGACCGTCGCCCACAGCGCCTTGGACCGCGTCGCGCCGCTGATCGCGGTGTGGATCTGGGCGGCGCTCGGCAGAGGTTGGCCCGCGGAGGCGAGCGCCGAGGCCGCGCCCGCCAGCACCACGAGCGAGAAGATCAAGCCGCTGGGACGAATGCGCACGGGCGCAAAGTATTGCGCTCCGCGGGTGTGGTATCCCTGCCCGGTGGCCGCGACCAGCGAAGACACGATCGCGCTGCTCGCGCAGGTGCCGGCGTTCTCGACGCTGGGAGAGCCTGAGCTGGCGCGCGTGGCGGACGTCACCGTGCCCCGCCAGTTCGGGCCGGGGGAGGTGGTGTTCCGGGAAGGCGACCAGAGCGACACCTGCTACATCGTCCGCTCCGGCAGCGCGCGGGCGCTGCGTGAGCACCCCGACGGCCGCTCGATCACGCTCGCGACCTTCGGTCCCGGGGACATCTTCGGCGAGCTCGCGATGTTCGACGACGAGCGGCGCTCGGCGACGGTCGAGTCGGTGCAGGAGACCGAGCTGATCGCGATCCTGGGCTCGGACATGCGCCGCCTGCTGCGCGAGCACGCGGACATCTCGGTCAAGCTGATGGCCGCGCTCGGGCGCCGCCTGCGGGAGACCAACGAACGCCTCGCGCGCCAGTCCTTCCAGACCGTCCAGAGTCGCGTCGCGACCGTGCTCGTCGAGCTGGTGCAAGCCGCACGCAACGGCGGGGCCGGCGACCGCGACGTGCTGATCACCTCGACCCAGGCGGAGCTGGCGCAGCTGGCCGGGTCATCGCGCGAATCCGCCAGCCGGTTCCTGGCCGTGCTCGAGCGAGCCGGGATCATCACCCAGGGTCGCGGCAGGCTGACCGTGCACGACCCGGCGGCGCTGGAGCGCTACGTCTATTAGCGCGCCGGCGCGCAGGCACGACTTCTCGGCCGGCGGCGTGGTCGTCCGCGGCGGGCACGTCGCCGTGATCGTGCCGGTCAAGCGCGCCGCGGACGGCACCCGCGTGCTCGGGCTGCCCAAGGGCCATCCGGACCCCGGCGAGGCGCCCGAGGCCGCCGCCCAGCGCGAGGTCCGTGAGGAGACCGGCCTCACCACCGAGCTGATCCGCGAGCTCGGCGAGATCGCCTACAGCTACCAGGCCCAGCACGGGACGGTCGCCAAGCGGGTGCGCTTCTACCTGTTCGAGTACCGCTCGGGTGACCTCGCCGACCACGACCACGAGATCGAGGATGCGCGCTGGATGGCGCTCTCGCAGGCGGCCCGCGAGCTGACCTACGAAGGGGAGCGCAAGATCGTCGCGCGCGCCTTGTCGCAGCTGTCATCGGACCGGTAGGCTGGCGGCGGTGCGCGTGCTCAACTTCTACTCGTCGGTGTTCGCCGACCAGCTTCGGCGCGGGCGCAAGACGGCCACCATCCGGCTCGGCGACAAATCGCACAAGTACCGCAAGAACGACTGCGTGCTGGTGACGATCGGCTACCAGCATTCCCCGCGCGAGAAGATCTTCCACGCGGTCATCGATCAGGTCGAGGTCAAGCGCCTCCGCGACCTCTCGCCGCGCGACATCGAGCACGACAACCCCGAGTTCCGCCGCCACGACGAGATGGTCCACTTCCTGGAACAGATCTACGGGCGCAAGGTCTCGATGGAGGACACCGTCACCGTGGTGCGTTTCTCGCAGATCATCGAGAGCCCCGCCGAAGGGCTGCGAGACCGTATCCACGGGCTCGGCGGGGCCCGAAACTGACAGCTGGGGAGGGGTCGGCGCCCGCGTCGACGCCCGCCCACGTTTCTCTTGGCACTCTTCACAAGCGAGTGCCAAGAAAGCCTTGAATAGCCTCGGCAACTGGCTATAGTCTTGGTGTGTTGGCACTCTCCACCAGCGAGTGCCAAGCAAGAGACTGCAACCACACCACCGGAGGTCGGACAGATGAAGCTAAAGCCCCTCGGCGATCGGTTGATCGTGCGGGCGATCGAGGAGGAGGAGACCACCGCGAGCGGCATCGTGCTTCCCGACACCGCCAAGGAGAAGCCCCAGAAGGGCAAGGTCCTGGCGGTGGGCGACGGGAAGGTCAACGAGGACACCGGCAAGCGCACCCCGCTCGACGTCGCCGAAGGCGACGAGGTGCTCTACAGCAAGTACGGCGGCACGGAGATCAAGGTCGACGGCGAGGAGCTGCTCGTCCTGCGCGAGTCCGACGTGCTGGCGAAGGTCCAGTAGAAGCTTTCCGTTCGCTAGCTAGGAGAACTAGAGAGACATGGCACACAAGGAACTGAAGTACAACGCGGATGCCCGCAAGGCGCTCGAGCAGGGCGTCGACGCGGTCGCGAACGCGGTCAAGGTAACGCTCGGCCCCAAGGGCCGCTACGTGGTCCTCGACAAGAAGTTCGGCGCCCCCACGATCACCAACGACGGGGTCACGATCGCGCGGGAGATCGAGGTCGAGGACGTGTTCCAAAACCAGGGCGCACAGCTCGTGCGCGAGGTGGCGACGGCCACCAACGACGTCGCCGGCGATGGCACCACCACCGCCACGGTGCTGGCGCAGTCGATCGTCCGCGAGGGTCTGAAGAACGTCGCCGCCGGCGCCAACCCGCTGGCGCTCAAGCGCGGTATCGAGCAGGCCGTCGAGAACGTCGTCAAGCACATCGAGTCGCTCTCGACCGAGATCTCCGGCAAGGATCAGATCGCCCGCGTGGCGACGATCTCCGCCGGCGATGACGAGATCGGCGACGTGATCGCCGATGCGATCGACAAGGTCGGCAAGGACGGCGTGGTCAACGTCGAAGAGGGACAGACGTTCGGCATGGACCTCGAGTTCACCGAGGGCATGCAGTTCGACAAGGGCTATATCTCGCCCTACATGGTGACCGACCAGGACCGGATGGAGGCCACCCTCGAGGACCCCTACATCCTGATCGCCAACCAGAAGATCGGTTCGGTCCGCGACCTGCTGCCGGTGCTGGAGCAGGTGATCCAGTCGGGTAAGCCGCTGCTGATCATCGCCGAGGACGTCGAGGGCGAGTCGCTCGCGACGCTGGTGGTGAACAAGCTCCGCGGCACCTTCACCGGCGTCGCCGTCAAGGCGCCGGGCTTCGGCGATCGCCGCAAGCGGATGCTCGAGGACATCGCGATCCTCACCGGCGGCGAGGTGATCACCGAGGAGATGGGGCTCAAGCTGGAGAACACCCAGCTCTCGCAGCTCGGCCGGGCCCGTCGCGTGGTGGTCGCCAAGGACACGACCACGATCGTCGACGGCAACGGTGAGAGCGACGCGATCAAGGGCCGCATCAACCAGATCAAGACCGAGATCGAGAACACCGATTCGGACTTCGATCGCGAGAAGCTCCAGGAGCGCCTCGCGAAGCTGTCCGGCGGCGTCGCGGTCGTCAAAGTCGGTGCTG
>JAFAZB010000527.1 GCA_019240015.1 Solirubrobacterales bacterium | reverse complement strand
CTGACGCTGCGCGCCGTCGGCGGCCTGAGCACCGCAGAGATCGCGAGCGCGTTCCTGGTTCCCGAGAGAACGATGGCGCAGCGCATCAGCCGGGCGAAGGCGACGATCCGCGCCGCGGGCACTCGGTTCGCGCCTCCCGCACCCGGCGCGCTGCCCGTCGTCCTCCACGTGCTCTACCTCATCTTCAACGAGGGCTACATGGCGAGCTCCGGCGCCCACGTGGCCCGCGTCGAGCTGAGCACCGAAGCGATCCGCCTCACGCGCGAGGTCCACCGCCGGCTGCCGGACGACGGCGAGGTGGCGGGGCTGCTTGCGCTGATGCTCCTCACCGACGCCCGCCGCCCAGCGCGCGCCCGCGCCGACGGAAGCCTCGTCCCGCTGGCCGAGCAGGACCGCTCGCTATGGGACCGCGCCAAGATCGCCGAGGGCATCGCGCTGATCGAGGAGTCGCTGGCGAGCAAGCCCGGAGGCCCCTACCAGCTTCAGGCCGCGATCGCAGCGATCCACGACGAGGCACCAAGCGCGCGGAAGACCGACTGGCGGCAGATCCTAGCCGTCTACGAGGTCCTCGAGGGCGTCTCGCCGGGGCCGATGGTCAGGCTCAACCGAGCCGTCGCAGTCGCGATGATCCACGGTCCACGCGCGGGACTGAAGTTGCTAGAGACGCTCGACGAGCCGCTGCGCGACCACCACCGTCTGGCGGCCGTGCGCGCCCATCTGCTCGAGATGGCCGGCGACGAGATCGGCGCGCGCGCAGCGTACGAGCGCGCCGCTCGCCTCACCACAAGCATTCCGGAGCGACGCTATCTCGAGGCGCGAATCGCTGCTCTGCAGCGGTCCGGATCCGAAGACGAAACGAAGTGACCCCTGTGGGTGTGCCGGTCTGGGTCTCGCTGCGCGACGATTTGGGAGCTGGATGTGATTCCATGCCCGACGCCAGCGGTGATGCTTGGTGATCAGCGGCGTCGCAGTCGCCAATCGACCACCAAGGTGAGCATCGCGACGATCGCGGCGACGGCGAGGACGGTCACGTCAAGTGTCAGCCAGCTGAAGCTCTTGTGCGGAACGCCGAGGAGCGACCAGATCGCTGTGCGAAACGCGATCGCGACGGGAATGCTCGCGCTCGTCGCGACAAAGACTCGCGTGAGTGTCGTCGACGCTCGAGACCGGTGCTGTTGGTGGCGATCCCCAAGCAGGCCCAGATATGACCCCGCGAGTACCGCGAAGGCGAAGAATCCGGCGGACGCGACCACAAAGAACAGCACGTAACCGGCCGCCGGGTATCCCTCCTGGACTCCCTGTGAGATTGCCACGAGCGCGCCGAACAGCAGGGACTTCGCCGCGGCGAACGCGACGGCGTGGCGGCGGATGTGGGTGATCACGCGGCTATCGACCCAGTCCAGGAACGTGGCCGCCAGCCGCCCGGCCGGACCGAGTCGGTTTGTCTGCTGCTTCGACAGCGTGACCGCGTCGGCCAACCAGTCGGGACCGAGCAGGCCGCCTGGCGGCTGCCGCGGCGCGCTCCACACCTGTCCCGCGGTCCAAAGCGCAGCGATCGTCAGCACCCCCAGTCCGGCCAGCGGCGCGACCGTGGTCAGCGCCCACGAGTAGTGGTAGTGCTCGAGCGGCAAGCTGATCCAGTCGCCGATCACCGTCAGAAGGACGACCGCGACGATCAGCCGGCTCGCGCGCAGCAGATCCCGCGTCCGACGCATCGGCAATGGCGCGTCCCGACGGCACAACGGTACCCGGAACCCGCAAGTTAGTGCGAGGAGGGCCGCGAACGGAACAGCGAAGGAGACCACGACGTGGTAGGGGTCAACAGTCCATGGTCCGTGAACCCACATCGTCGGCAGCCTGGGTGTCGGCAACGTGAAAACGAAGAACAGCGCGGTCAGCGCGAGTGTGCTGAGAACAGCCCGGCCGATCAGCGGCCTGCGTGGATCGTTCACTGGCAGATCAATGGCTGACATGCCGCTGACAATACCGACGCGAACGGCACGCTCGGACATCTCACTGCACACCTCGCGGCAAGTCTGTGAACGACCGGAAGAGAGCGAATCGCTTGAAATAGAAGCCGGAAATTCCGCTGAAGGTTCCCCCGACCGTTGCCCGGCTGGCCCGCGAACCACCTTCACGACAAGAAGCGCCGGCCTTTCCAGGCACTTCAACAGCGGGAGCGACGGGACTCGAACCCGCGACCTCCGGCGTGACAGGCCGGCGCTCTAACCAACTGAGCTACGCCCCCGGGGGCGGGGTCAAGTATGACAAGCCGCTCTCGTGCTCGTCCGGGGGCGAGGCGGACCGTGGCGCCTGGGCCGACTCATAACGCGGGTTGCTCGCGGAAGGCGCAACTTTTGCCGCCCGGGTGGGTTTCAGCTGCGGAATCGATCTCCCGGAAGACGCGTCCAACCCGGCCGTGGACGCGACGAGTGGGATCACCGACGGGGACCCTGGAAGCGGGTCCCCGTCGCGTTTAATCAGCGCGCCGCGCGGGCGCCGAGCGGAGTGGGCGCGAGCCGCAT
>JAFAZB010000503.1 GCA_019240015.1 Solirubrobacterales bacterium | reverse complement strand
TCCCGCTGCTGCCCGGGCCTGCGGTGAAAGCGGGGATGCAGTTCCTCGCACACGAGCTCGCGCACGGGGGCGAGCTCGCCGGGCTGATCAAGGACGCCGGCGGCAAGCCGCTCCCACCCGCGCCGAGCTACGCGCTCGGCAGCCCCGAGGGAGCTGCCCAGGTGCTGGAGCTCCTACAGGCGATCGAACAGAAGCAGATCGCAGCGTACCTGCAAGCGCTGCCCCAGGTTTCGCCGGGGCCGGTCCGAGCCGCGCTGGCGGCGATCCTCGCCAACGACGCCCAGCATCTCTCGATCGTGCGCGGCCAGCTTGGTCACACGCCGGCGCCGGCGGCGCTGGTGAACGGCCGCGCCTAGGCACCCCCATGGCTGGCCCAATCACCAGGCGAGCGCTGCTAGGCCGGCCGGGCTCCCGGCAACCAGGCGGCGGCGACCCACCCGGCGACGCGGAGCTGCTGCACGCCCTGCTGGCGATCGAGTTGCTGGCCGTCGCCGCCTACCAGCGGGTGGCCGCCGCGCCCAGCCTCAGCCCGGGCAACCGCACGGTCGTCTTGCAGCTGCACGGACAGGAGCAGCAGCATGCGGCGGCGCTCAGGCAGCAGCTGGGGAGCGCGGCGACGCAGAGCGGACCGGCGACCGCGGCCGCGACCAATGCGGCGCTGGCGAAGCGCAACGTCGCCGAGCGGATCGGGCGCTTGCAACACGAGCCGGACGCGATCCGCTTGCTGATCGCGGTCGAGGGCGTCGCAGAAGGCGGCTATCACGACGCGATCTCGAAGCTCAGCGACCCGCGATTGCTGAGGCTGAGCGCGGAGATCATGGCCAATGAGGCCCAGCACGACACGATCCTGCGCGAGCTGCTGCACCCCGGCGACGCCCAGCGGGCGGTCCCGGTCGCGTTCGTCGAGGGCACTCAGGGCCTGATGCTCGCTGGTAGCCTCGGCGGCGATGCGCATCGCCCGTGAGCTCTACGACGAGATCGTCGCTCATGCCCAGGCGGAGGCGCCCAACGAGTGTTGCGGGATGATCGCCTCGCGCAACGGAGACGCGGTCAGGGTGTACCGGGCCACGAACGCCGCGGCGAGCCCGCTGCGCTACGAGATCGACGGGGCCGAGCAGTACCGCATCCAGATGGAGATCGAGGACTCGGGGCTCGACCTCGGCGCGATCTACCACTCTCACACGCGCAGCGAGCCGTACCCGTCCCAGACCGACATCAACCTGGCGTTCTATCCCGAGTCGGTCTACGTGATCGTGGGGCTCGCGCGAGGCGAGCCCGACGTCCGGGCTTACGAGATCCGCGACGGGCGGGTCGCGGAGTCAGCGCTCGAGCTCGAATGAGCGACGCCGCGCCGCCCCACCGTCTGGTGACGGTGGCCGGCGCGCGAAATCAGGCCGAGGCCGAGTTCATCCAGGGCCTGTTACGGGAGGAAGGGGTGCCCAGCCTGGTGCGGCGCAGCGCCGGGTTCGATGTTCCGGATTTCCTCGCGGCGGGGCCGCGGGATGTGCTGGTCCCGCGAGCGGCGCTGCCCGCCGCGCGGGAGATCTTGATGCAGGCCGAGCTGCTCGGTCCTCCGCCCGCCGGCCCCGTCGTGGCACCCGTTCGCCTGCTCGCCGGGCTCGTAGCGGCGCTCGCGATCGGCGCGCTGGCGGTGTGGGCCGCGACGGCGCTGCTCCACTAACCCCCACTACTCCGCAAAAAGCGGTATTGATATCGCCGCCGGGCGCCCTTGAGGGCGCGCGTGATTGCGATGAGCGCCCGTGGACATCACATTTGCGACGCCGGTCCCTCGCCCGTCGGCCGAGGGCGCAGACGGGTGCTGCTCTGCCTGCTGGTGGCGGCGATCGCGCTGCTGTCGCTGGGCCCCCGCGCGAGTGCCGCGAGCAAGCAGTTACCGGCCGCGGCCGAGGTGACGGTCGCGCCGGAGGGGGGCGGACTCGCGGTCCCCCCGTCGTTCGCGGGGCTCTCCACCGAGTACTGGGCGCTGCCGCACTACGCGCGGTACGCCAGCACGTTCGAGCGCGCGCTGTCGCTCCTCACCGTGCCAGGGGGAGGACCCCTCGTGTTGCGGATCGGGGGCGACTCGGCCGACCACACCTACTGGAGCCCCAGGCGCAAGCCGCCCCGGGGGGCGTTTGAGTTGACGCCGGCGTTGCTCTCGCAGACGAGCACGCTCGCCCGCCAGCTGGGATTGCGCCTGATCCTCGATCTCAACCTGGTGGCCGATGCGCCGGCGATGGTGGGTCAGTGGGCCCGGGCGGCGCTGGCCGATCTCCCCAGCGGAAGCATCGCCGGGTTCGAGATCGGCAACGAGCCGGACCTGTACCACCCGCGCCTGCGCAACCGGCTGCTTTCGGTCTCCAGGGCGCGGTTAGGCACCAGTGTCCTTTCTGGAAATTATGGCCTGACGGGCTATATCCGCGACTTTCACTCTTATGCGCGGACCCTTTATCAGCTGGCACCCAGTGTGCCATTGGCAGGCCCGGCGCTGGCAAATCCACAGCAGCATGTGAACTGGCTGTCAAACTTGATCGCCGGTCAGCCGCAGGGGTTGGGCATGGTGAGCGCGCATCGCTATCCACTGTCACCCTGTGTACAGGGCACCCCATTGTTTCCCACGATCGCACGGCTGCTGAGCGAGAAGTCATCGGCCGGGCTCGCCGATACGGTCCGCCAGGCCGTCCACGTGGCGCACGGCGTGGGTCTGCCGTTCCGCCTCACCGAGCTCAACTCGGTCACATGTGGAGGACTCGCTGGGGTGAGTGATCGGTTCGCGACGGCTCTGTGGGCCCCGGACGCGCTGTTCGAGCTGCTGCGAGCGGGCGTCGACGGCGTCAACGTGCACGTGCGCACAAACGCCATCAACGCGGCGTTTACCGTCGGCGCGGGGGGATTCAGGGCAAGGCCGCTGCTGTATGGACTGATTCTGTTCGCGCGCACGCTGGGCCCCGACGCTCAGCTGGTGCCGGACCAGCTGAGCGCCAGTCCCGCGCTGCACCTGAAAGCGTGGGCGGTAAGGGTCAATTCCGACACCCTCCACGTGTTGCTGATCAACAAAGGTCAGCGCTTCGTGACGGTGACGTTGCGACTTCCCGCGACTGGCTTAGCGAGCCTGGCCCGCTTACTGGCACCGTCGCCCTCGGCCACTGCACAGAGTGTCACATTAGGCGGTCAGCAACTGTCAGCAGCAGTGACATGGACTGGACAAGCGAAGACCGACAAGATCACTCCGGTCGGAGGTGAATATCTGGTACGCATGCCCGCTACCAGTGCCGCGCTGCTGTCGGTGAGACTCGCTCCCGTTGCGCTCGTGTCCGCCAGCGGGCTGACCAGCGAACTCGCATCGGCTCCGCAAGTGACACAGTCACTGGGGTGCGTGGCAAGCACGGGGCTGAGCAGTCACGAGCTGGCGTGGGAGAGCGTGGGGCTGCCCTCGGCGGGAAGCTGCCGGGC
>JAFAZB010000474.1 GCA_019240015.1 Solirubrobacterales bacterium | reverse complement strand
AGCCGCGCCCTCCGCCTCACCCGACCGGCCGCGCCGCGCGCGACCGCCGCCCTGGGCCGCGCCAGCGAGGCGTCGCGGCCACCGCCTCGGCGTATACCTCCCAGGTGGCTGCGGCGGCGTCGCCCCAGCTCCAGGCCGGCGGCGGGGCCGCTGGGCGGGCGAGCGACTCGGCACAGGCGATCAGGCCGTCGAGGTCCTCGATGTCGCACAGCGTCACCCGCCCTTCGAGTACCTCCCGCAGCGCGGGAACATCGCACGCGGCGACCGGTGTGCCGCACGCGAGCGCTTCCACCGGCGGCAGCCCGAACCCCTCGTCGTCGCTGGGGAACA
This sequence comes from Solirubrobacterales bacterium, assembly GCA_019240015.1. Classification (GTDB taxonomy): domain Bacteria; phylum Actinomycetota; class Thermoleophilia; order Solirubrobacterales; family Solirubrobacteraceae; genus Palsa-465. The sequence goes on along the minus strand of JAFAZB010000474.1, from coordinate 2,087 downwards.
CCAGCGCGTGTGCGCCCGTGTAGATCGCCGCGAGCTCGTGGTCGCCGACTGCGCCGGTCAGGACCACGTGCGGGAGCTCGCGGGCCCAGCGCGCCGTGGCGCCGACCAACACCAGCGGCATGCTGCGCTTGGCTCGGGCCAGGGCGGCCAGGCGCTTGCGCGGATCGGGCGTGCGCATCCCTCCCACCCACAGCAGGTATCGATCGGGCAGCGCGAAGCGCTCCCGGACTTCCTCTACCTCCGCCTGGGGCCGCTGGTAGAAGAGCGGGGCGGCCGCCTCCGGGATCACCGCGAGTCGCTCGGCCGGGAGGCCGAGCTCCTGGATCGCGTCGTCCGCGACCACCTGCGTCGGCACGATCACTCGTACGGAGCGCTGCACGGCCAGGTAGCGCAGCTTGAAGCGCAGGCCGGAACGGAGGTACTCGCCGCGGCGCTTGAGCGGAAACAGATCGTGAAGGGTCACCACCATCGGGACGGGGGAGCGAAGCATCGCGCCCTCGATCCACGGAGCGTGGAACACGTCGCAGCCCCGCGGCTGGTGCGATTCGACGATCTCCCCCTGGTCGGATTCGCGAAGCGCGGCCAGCAGGCAGCGGGTGTAGCGCCCGACCCCGCGGGTGTCTTTCGCCGGCCGGCTATCGAACGCGACCCTCACGGCGCGATCAAGCGCTCGACTTGCTCGACGTAGCGGTCGGTGTAGAAGCGGCGGGCGTGCTCACGGGCGGCCGCGCCCAGCCGCCGGCGGCTCGCCAGCACCTCGAGCACCGCAGAGGCCAGTTGCTGCGGATCTCCCGGGGGGACCAGTCGGCCCGTGACCCCGTCGAGCACCACCTCGGTCAGGCCGTCGACGTTCGTGGCCACCACGGGGGTCCCGACCGCCATCGCCTCTGCCAGCACAGTCCCGAACGGCTCCTGGTAGGAGGGCAGCACCAACACGTCGAGGTGGCGCATCAGCCCCGGCGCGTTCTCGCTCCACGGGTAGTGCGTGACCTCATGCGAGCGTGTCACGGCGTCCGTGTACGCGGGGTCGGCCCCGAACGGATCGTCGCCCACCACTACGAGGTGCGCCCCCGGTGCGCCGCGCCGGATCTCCGGAGCGGCTCGCACGAGGTCGAGCGGTCCCTTGCGAGGCTCGATGCGCCCGACGAATCCGACCACCGGCCCGTTGCCGACCGGCCAAGGCGCCGGCACCGGCGGCGGATCGGCGGGCACCGGGCCGTAGACCACCTGGGCGCCGAGCCCCGCCAGCCGATCGGCGACGGCCTGAGAGTCGGCCAGCACGACGTCGGCCCGGCGCCAGATCGCGGGCACGTGGGAGACGACGTCGTGTACGTGGAGCACGCGCCGCGCCTTGCCCCGCGCAAGCGCGGGCAGCAAGCGGCCGCAAACTCCCCCGTTGAGGTAAACCACAGTCGTCTGGGCCGCGAGCCGGCGGGCGCGCCGCCAGGACCCCACCGCGCGTGCTCCAGCGCCGCGCTCCAGGCCGCCGAGCTGCAGCTGCTCCCAGCCGTAGCCGGCCTGCAGCGCGCGCTCGCGCAGCGGGCCATCGCCCGGAGTGCTCAGCGTGATCCCCCAGCCCCGCTCCGAGAGGCCCCCCAGCAGCCGAAGCAGATGGATCTCCGCGCCTCCGGGGTGGTCCACCGCGGCCACGGCCAGCAGCCGGCGGGCGCTCGCGGCGGGACTGGATCCGGACACGTCGCGGCCACTGTAAACGTGCGCGCAGGTTCGCGTCGCGCCGTCGAATGGCTAGCTTCCGGGCTGGTGAAGGACTATTACGAGGAGCTGTGGCGGCGAATGCCCGCGGATGCGACGGTCCCCGATCTGAAGGCGCGCCTGGACTTCCTGCTATCCGAGGTGAGCCCCGGCGAGCGGGTGCTCGACCTGGGATGCGGGGACGGGAGGTTCACCGAGGCGCTGGCGCGCGCTGGTTCCCAGCCCGTGGGAGTCGAGGTGGCCGAGGCGGCGCGGGGGCGCGCCAGCGGGAGACATCCTGGACTGGACTTCCGACTTGCCCCGATCGAGGGCCCGCTGCCGCTGGAGGACAACGGCTTTGATCTGGTGTGGGCGAGCGAGGTGATCGAGCACGT
>JAFAZB010000221.1 GCA_019240015.1 Solirubrobacterales bacterium | reverse complement strand
ACGCCATCGACGGCCTTCACCGCACCGACCTTGCGCTGAAGGATGATCCCGCTGGTGATCGGAAAGTGCTTGGCCAGGCCTCGAACTTCGACCAGGGCCTCACCGGACGCAATCACGGCCCACCCTCCTTCACCACCGGGGGGCGCTCCGAGCCGCGCCCCGCGGGGACGGTCTGCGCGAGCTCGCGCGCGGCGGCCGGCGCGCGACCTGCTTGCAGGTCGCCCCAGATGCGGGTACGGACGGCCGGAGCGAGCAGGCACGCCACTTCGTGGCCGGGCTGGTCGGGAACCGGCTCGAGCCTCGGATCCGTGCGGCTGTGCGCCGGCTGGGCATAGGGGCAGCGGGGGTGAAAGTGACAGCCGGAGGGGCGGTTGATCAGGCTCGGCGGACGGCCGGCGATCGGGATCAGCTCCTCGCCGCGAGGAATATCGAGCCGCGGGATCGACTTCAACAGGCCCCAGGTGTACGGGTGCTGCGGAGCGCGGAAGATCTCCTCGGTGGAAGCGTGCTCGACGATCCGGCCCGCGTACATGACCGCGATCTCGTCGGCGATCTCCGCGACCACCCCCAGGTCGTGGGTGATGATGATCACCGCCATCCGCAGCCGCTGCTGGAGGTCCTTGATCAGCGCCAGGATCTGCGCCTGCACGGTCACGTCGAGCGCCGTGGTGGGCTCGTCGGCGATCAGCAGCTTGGGCTCGTTCGCGAGCGCCATCGCGATCATCGCGCGCTGGCGCATGCCGCCTGAGAACTCGTGTGGGTACTGGCTCACGCGGCGCTGTGGATCGGGGATCCCGACCAGCTCGAGCAGCTCCACCGCGCGGTCGTGCGCAGCGGCTTTGCTGATATCGCGATGGGCTCGCATCACCTCGATCAGCTGCCAGCCCACCTTGTAGTAGGGGTGCAGCGAAGACAGTGGGTCCTGGAAGATCATCGCGATCTGATCCCCCCGGATCCGGCGCAGCTCCTCGCCTGAGGCCCGCAGCAGATCCTGGCCTTCGAACATGATCGCGCCGGAGACACGGGTGCTCCGACCCCGCGTCAGGCCCATCGTCGTCAGCGAGGCGACCGTCTTGCCCGACCCCGACTCGCCCACGATCCCCAGCGTCTTGCCCTGCCTGACCCCGTAGGAGATCCCGTCGACGGCGTGCACCACCCCGTCGTCGGTGACGAACTGGACGCGTAGGTCCTCCACGCGAAGCAGCGCGCCGCCGAAGCTCACGTGTACCGCACCCGCGGGTCGATGAACGCGTACAGGACGTCGACGATCAGGTTGCAGACCACGATGAAGAACGCGCCGACCAGCACCGTGCCCTGGATCATCGGCAGATCGGCGTTCTGGATCGACTCGAATACGAGCCGGCCAATCCCGGGGATGTTGAACACCGCCTCCACCAGGATAACGCCCCCGAGCAGCACGCCGATGTCGACCCCCGCGGCCGAGACCACCGGGGTGATCGCAGCCCGGATCCCGTGTCGCAGGATCACCCGCCGCTCCGATAGCCCCTTGGCCCTGGCCGTGCGGATGTAATCCTCCGACATCACCTCGATCAGGTTCGCGCGCAGCAGCCGCGCGTAGATCGCCGCAAACGAGGCGGCCAGCACCAGCCACGGCATGATCAGCGAGGTGAACCACTTGCCCGGATCCTGGGTCAGCGGCACGTAGCTGCCGGCGCCGGGGAACAGCTTGATCTTGCCGATGTCCGAGGCGAACAGGAACAGCGCCAGCAGGCCCAACCAGTACGGAGGGGCCGAGATCGCGACCAGCGCGCCGCCCATCGTCGCGCGGTCGAACGCCGAGCGCCGTCTGATCGCCGAGATCGTCCCGACCACGATCCCGATCGTCAGCCACACCACGGCGGCGCCCAACGCCAACGAGACGGTCGCTGGCAGGCGGGAGAAGATCTGCTGCTTGACCGAGATGTTGTTGGTGAAGCTGTAGCCGAAATCGAAGTGCAGCACCAGCCCCTTCATGTAGCGGTAGTACTGCACGTACCAAGGCTTGTCGAGCCCGAGGTGGTGCCGGATCGACGCCACCAGCGCGGGGTTCGGCTGGCGGCCCGCGCGCAGCTGAGCGGGGTCGGCCGACGGCATCAGATAGAAGATCACGAACGTCAGCGCGCTGACCAGGAACAGCAGCGCGATCCCCCAGAGCACCCGTCTGATGATGTATTTGGTCATCGCCTGACCGGAGCGGGCCCCGCCTAAAAGGCGGGGCCCGAGCCTGCTTTCATCTCGCTCGCGGGCTCACTGCAGCGAGCTCGCGGTGAGATCCCAGTCGTTGTTGGCGAAATCCCATTGAACGCCGTTCACGTTCTTGGAGTTGAACGGGATCTCGTTGTCCCACAGCCAGGTGACCACGAACACCTGGCTGGTGACCTCCTTGTCGAGCAGCCCCCAGGCGTTCGCACGCTGGGTTGGATCGATCAGCTCCTCGGCCTTGTTCATCTGCGCGTTGAGCGTCGGGTCGTTGGCCTGGGCCATGTTGGTGTTGCCCGTCGGAACGATGTTCTTGCCGTTGAACACCGGGTCGATCATGCTCTGGGAGTCGTCGAAGTCCTTGCCCCAACCGAGGTTCGGGCAGATCGCCACCTTCGACTTCGGCACTTCGCAGAACTTCGAGAGCATCGTCGCGTGGGGCACCTCGCGGAACGTCAGCTTGAACCCGAGCTCCGTCAGCTGTGACTCGATCGCCTGCGCCGTGTTCGACGCGGGCGGGGTGTTGTCCGCGATCATCAACAGCGGCGGCCCGGTGTACTTGCCGGTCGGGAAGCCGCCCTTCTTCATGTAGGACTCGGCCAGCGACAGGTTGCCGTCCGGGTTGGCGTAGAAGTCATCGCCTCCGCCGGCGATGCCGCCCGCCTGGTCGAATCCCTGGAGACCCGGCGCGATGAAGTGCGTGGCGATCGTGCCGACCGCCGGACCGCCGCGAGTCAAGCGCAGCGCGTTGCGATCGATCACCGCCGCGATCGCCCTGCGGACGTTGGGGTTGTTGAGCGGCGGAATCGTGGTGTTCAGCGCGATGTAGCGGTTGCCGCCGGACGGCGCTACATGGAACTGGCTCTTCTGTGAGGAAGTCAGCCCGGCCTTGAGAATCGAAACAGGGGGCACCGCGTAGTCGCCGCTCATCATGCTCTGGCCGCTGAGGATCTGCTGGCTGGCGACGGTCACGTCGTTGCCGCCCTTGAACACGATCGAGTCGAAGTGCGCCGCCCGCAGCGGATCGGTCGAGCGCTGCCAGCTCGGGTTGCGCACCAGCACCAGCAGCTTGCTCGGCTGATAACCGCTGGTGGGAACCGTGCCGCTCCCCGCGCCCTGGATCATGTAGGGCCCGGTGAACACTTGGTGCATCCCGTACGTCGACTGCGAGCCGGCGTCGTACTTGGCCGCGTAGCTCTGGGGCACGGGAACCGTGCACGGCAGCGTCAGCGCCATCGCGTTGTCGAGCACCCCGACCGGCACCTTGGTCTTGATCACGAGCGTGGTCGGGTTGGGCGCCTGGATCCCACTGATGTCCGGGAGCTTCGAGACGGGGGCCGCCGGCGCGCCCGTCACTTCCGGGAAGTAGGTGAAGATG
>JAFAZB010000206.1 GCA_019240015.1 Solirubrobacterales bacterium | reverse complement strand
GCGCTCGCGCTCGGGGCGCCGCGCTGGCGCGTGGTCGCCCGGATCGTGCTGCCCACCGCCGGGTCGGGTCTGGTGACCGGAGCGCTGCTCGCGGTCGCCCGAGCCGCGGGCGAGACGGCGCCGTTGCTGTTCACGATCGGGGCCGCGCACGTGCTGAGCGGCAACCTCGGACAGCCCATGAACTCGCTTCCCGGCCAGATCTTCAACGACCTGGGCGCCTCTCAGAGCGCCAACATCAACCGCGCGTGGGGCGCCGCGTTGGCGCTCGTAGCGCTGATCCTGCTCCTCAACCTGATCGCAAGACTCGCCTCCAGAAGGAGTCGCCTGGCATGATTCCACCCGATACCACCAGCAAGGATCCCGTCGAAGTGGCACCGCCCGACTCGCCGTCGCCCGAGCAGCAGACCAGAAGCGAAGCCGCCCGCCCCAGCGTCGCTCCCGCCGCCGGTGGGGGCCACGACGTGGTGCTGCGCGACCTGCACGCCTACTACGGCGAGCAGCACGCCGTCAGGGGCGTCGACCTCGATTTCAAGGCCAACGAGGTGACCGCGATCATCGGCCCTTCGGGCTGCGGCAAGTCGACGATGGTCCGCTGCATCAACCGCATGCACGAGGAGATCCCCGGCGCGCGCGCGGAGGGCAGCGTCACGCTCGACGAGCTCGACATCTACGGCGACGGCGTCGACGTGACAGTCGTGCGCCGCATGATCGGGATGGTGTTCCAGAAGCCCAATCCGTTCCCCACGATGTCGATCTTCGACAACGTCGCCGCAGGACTGCGGCTGACGGGCGACCGGGGGGAGAACCTCCGTGAGCGGGTCCACCGGGCCTTGCGCGCGGTGGGGCTGTGGGGCGAGGTCAAGAACCGGCTGAGCGAGCCTGGGATCGGGCTCTCCGGCGGCCAGCAGCAGCGGCTGTGCATCGCGCGCACGATCGCGGTCGAGCCCGAGGTGATCCTGATGGATGAGCCGTGCTCGGCGCTCGATCCCGTCGCGACGCTGAAGGTCGAGGAGCTGATCGACGAGCTAAAGGAGCGCTACACGATCGTGATCGTGACCCACAACATGCAGCAGGCCGGGAGGGTCGCCAACACGACCGCGTTCATGCTCGACGGCGAGCTCGTCGAGCACGGAGCCACCACCGACATCTTCACCAACCCCAAAGACGAGCGCACCGAGCGCTACGTGACCGGGAAGTTCGGCTAGCCATGCAGGAGACAAGGCATCAGTTCCGGGAGACGCTCAAGGAGCTCGAGCGGCAGGTGCTCGGCGGGATCGATCTGGTGATCGCCCAACTCGACCGCTCGCTCGAGTCGATCTCCTATCAGGACGTCGAGCTCGCCGCGATGGTGGTCGCCGACGACGACCGGATCGACGGTCGCTATCTGGAGGTCCATCAGGGAATCCTGTCGCTGCTGGCACGTCAGGCGCCGGTCGCCGGCGACCTGCGGATCGTCGCAGCGCTGCTGCACGTGATCCGCTGCGTGGAGCGGATGGGCGATCAATGCGTGAACATCGCCAAGCTGGTCCCGCTGTCGGGCTACGAGGCGCCCAAGGACAAGGACATCCTCGAGGCGATCGAGCGGATGGGTCAGCTGGCCCGCTCGCAGGTCTCACAGGCGAAGGAGGCGCTCGCATCGCGCAACGTGGAGCTCGCCCAGGACCTGGCTCGCCAGGACTCCGAGATCAACCGCCTCAACCGCGAGATCTTCAAGCGGGCGGTCGACGTCGGCGACAACCTCGACGTGCGCGAGTGGGCGATGTTCATGATCCTGGTCGCGCGCTGCCTGGAGCGCGTGGGCGATAACACGGTCGACATCGCCGAGCAGGTGGTGTTCGTCGTCACCGGTTTGTTCCGCGAGCTCGCGGACGCCTCGACCCCTCCCGGGGCAGCGGCGCAGCCGGCTTAGACGCGCTTGGCCCGCGCCCTCGGCGCCCCTATCCGCTGGAGATCGATCGGCCGCCAAGCTTTGGACACCGGGCCAAAGACGGGCAACGGCCGCCACCACTACGTTGCGGGCATGCGTGCGCGACCGCCTCAGATCGTGGCGTTCGGCGGAGGCGGGTTCTCGATGGAGTGGGGGAACACGTTGCTCGATGACCACGTGCTCGCGCTCGCAGGGGTGGATCACCCGCGGGTCTGCTTCTTGCCGACCGCCAGCGGGGACGCCGATCACTACGTGGTCAGGTTCTACCGAGCGTTCTCGGCCGCCCGCTGTGAGCCCTCGCACATCTCGCTGTTCAGGCGCGAGACCGGCGTCGGGGACCCGCGTGAGCACCTGCTCAGGCAGGACGTCGTGTACGTGGGCGGGGGAAGCTTGGTCTCGCTGCTTGGCACCTGGCGTGCCCACGGGATCGACCTGGCGCTGCGAGAGGCGTGGCGCGCGGGGGTAGTGCTGTGCGGGGGGTCGGCTGGATCGCTGTGCTGGTTCTCGCACGCGATGAGCGCATTTCACGAGGGGTCGCCGCGGGAGATCGAGGGCCTCGGATTCCTGCCGTGGAGCAACGCCGTCCACTACGCCGACGAGCCGGGGAGGCGAGCCGCGTTCCTCGAAGCGATCGCCGCCGGTATGCCTTCCGGCTACGGGGTCGGCGACGGCGCCGCGCTGCACTTCCTCGGCACCGAGCTGGCCGAGGTGGTGGGTTCCCGGCCGGGCGCGCGTGCGGTGTACGTATGCACCGATGGCGCCGGCGCCGCCAGCGAGCGCGAGCTTGGGGTCCGGTACTTGGGGGCGGCGGGCGCCGAGCAGCCGTCGACGCCGACGCTCGTGAGTGACGAGCCGATCGCGGCCTGAGCGTCTGCGCCCCCGGGCGGGGCGCGCCACGGCGGGGCGTGCGGCATCCTGGCGGGTGGTGCCGCCCCCCGCTCCTGAACGCCGCCGGATTCTCGCGATGGGGGGTGGCGGGTTCACGATGAACGAGCGCAGCCGGGCGCTCGATCGGCTGGCGCTGACGCTGACCGACAAGCCATTGCCACGGATCTGCTTTCTGCCCACCGCCAGCGGCGACCCCCGCGAGCAGGCAACTCGCTTCTACGAGCGCTTCGGATCCTGGCCGTGCGAGCCCAGCATCCTGTCGCTGTTTCACCTCCGGAGGGATCGCGTCGATCCCGTCGAGCACCTTCGGGGGCAGGACGTGATCTACGTCGGCGGCGGCTCGATGCGCAACATGCTCGCGATCTGGCGCGAGCACCGTGTAGATGCGGCGATGCGCGCGGCGTGGGAGGGGGGCACGCTGCTCGCCGGGCTGAGCGCCGGGGCGATGTGCTGGTTTGAAGGCGGGATCACGATGAGCGGTGGCGTGCCCGAGCCCGTCGCGGGACTGGGCCTGCTGCCCGGCAGCATGTCGGTTCATCTCCGCAGCGAACCGGAGCGTCTGCCGGTCTATCGGGCTGCGGTGGCCGCCGGCAGGCTTCCAGCCGGCTACGCGGTCGACGACGGCGCGGCACTCCTGTTCGCCGGCACCCGGCTGCTCGAGTGCGTCGCCTCCACCCCCGAGGCAGGGGTGCTGGCGGTGCGCGAGGACGGCGGTGGCGCCGTCCGCGAGCGCCGGTTGCCGATCAGATTCGTGGGCGAGGTGGATCGAAGCCGGCACGCGCCAGATGAGCCCGACGGCGTGTCCGAGCTGCGAGCGCTGCGCGCCGGCCGGCGGCGCTGGGATTAACGGCGGCGGGTTGCGTGGCCGCGTGCGGCGGCCTGGCGGCGCCGTAGCAGCACCAGCGCCGCGGCCGTCGCGACTGCCGCCGCCACGAGGGCGGCCAGCAGCGGAGCGCTTGAGCTGCCCGACCCCCCAGTGGCGCCCGGGACCCCGGACACGCCGGTGATCGGGCGTCCCGCGGCGGTGGCCAGCTTCGCGACCGCGGTGATCGCAGCCTGCGCGAGCGCGTTGCTCTGGTCGCCGGCGGGTTTGCGCAGCCCCGTCAGCGCCAGCTCGACCGGACCGCCGACGCCCTGGACTCCGTAGCCGGCCGGCATCACGACCAGCAGCGGCTGTTGGCCCTGAAAGCTGATCTCCTGATCGAGGAAGTCGGCGTACTTCTGCGGCTTGCCGAACAGATCGGGGATCACCCCCAGGTCCACCGGTGAAGCGATCAGCGCGACCTTGATCGGAAACCGAACGCGGCCCGCGGCCGCGGTCTCGGCGTCGAGTGTCTTCTGGAGCGAGGGCGAGACCGGGGGCGTGTACGGATAGAACACGTTCTCGCCGAGCAGCACGTCGCTGGCGGGGTCGCCGTCGCCGCGGGCGGTGAGCGGCGCCAGCGCCGCGACCGCCAACGCCGCGGCGAGGAACGTGAGCAAGCGTGCCATGCCCGGAGGCAGGTTAGAGGGGCCGTCAGAACTCTTATCAGGCTGCGCAGCACCGGTCTTCCTCGCCTATCCTCAGACGCCACCGTGGCCGGCCAGAAGTCCAAGCGGCGCTCGCGCAAACGACGGGACGGCGCCGCGGCTCCCCGGGCGGTGTCCTCGCAGCGCCGCGAGCAGCGGGCGCAGCGTGAGCTGGTCGCCGCGCGCCAGCGTCGGCGCGCGCGGCGCACGCTGGGAACCGAAGGTCAGCGGCCGCCAAGCCCGTTCGGCGGCCTGCCGATCTCCGAGCTGGCGATCTTCGCCGGCGGCGTGGCACTGATCGTCGGCTTGGTCCAGGGTGGGCCCGCGGTGCTGGTGGGGCTCGTGGTGTGCGCGCTCGGCGTGATGGAGATCACGGCGCGAGAGCACTTCTCCGGCTATCGCTCGCACAGCGCGCTGCTTGCGGCGATTCCGGCCGTGGCGGTCGAAGTTGGGCTTGTGCAAGCGCTCGGCACGCCCCGCCACCGCGGCCTTCTGCTGCTGGTCGTGGTGCCGGTGTTCGCGGCGCTGTTCTGGTTGCTCAGGCGGCGCTTCCTGGCGGCCCGGCAGGCCCGGGTGGCCCGGCCACCGGCGCCGTAGCGACCGGCTCGCGGTTGGGCCCCGCCGCCTCGGTCGGCCGCGCCGCCGCCTGGGCGTCCGGCGCCGCCTCGTGGGCGAGCTCCTGAGTCAGCGTCGGCAGTCGCAAGGTGAAGCTCGCGCCGCCGTCCGGGGCGTTGGTCGCGTGCACCGATCCGCCGTGCTGCTCGATCACCTGCCGCACGATCGCCAGCCCCAAGCCAGTGCCCTGGCGCCCCCTGGAGTTGGCGCCGCGGAAGAACCTGTCGAACACGAACGGCAGGTCCTGCGCGACGATCCCGGGGCCGTGGTCGCGCACATGCACGCCTTCGCGATCGACCCCGATCTCCACCGTGCCGCCGGGCGGTGAGTGGCGCGCCGCGTTGTCGAGCAGGTTGTTGATCGCGCGGCCGAGGCGGTCCGGAATCCCCTCCACGATCACCGGCTCGAGCGCGGTTTGGAACTGCACCGACGGCGAATCGCGCCGAGCGCGGGCGACCGATTCAGCGACCACCCGGTCGAGCCGCACGTCCTCCGCGGAGTCGACCGGCCGGTCGCCGCGTGCCAGCTCGATCAGATCGCTCACCAGGGCGCTCAGCTCCTCGCTCTGCTCGACCACGTCAGCCAGCAGCCGCCGCCGGTCCTCCGCGTCGAGCTGCCCACCCGCCAGTAGCACTTCGATGTTGGTCCGCAGGCTGGTCACCGGCGTGCGCAGCTCGTGCGAGGCATCGGCGACGAGCTGACGCTGGGCGCGGACCGACTCATCGAGCGCGGCCCGCGAGCCTTCAAGACGGTCGAGCATCGTGTTGAAGCGGACCGCCAGCTGGCCGACCTCGTCCTCGGCGTGGATCACCAGGCGCCGGGAGAGGTCGTCGGTCTCGCCGATCTCCTGAGCGGTCTGCGCGACCTCCGCGAGCGGCGCGATCACGCGTCCCGCGGCCAGCCGACCGAGCGCCGCC
>JAFAZB010000132.1 GCA_019240015.1 Solirubrobacterales bacterium | reverse complement strand
TGCTCAGGTGCCAGGCGAGCTTGCCGATCGTGGTGGTCTTGCCGGTTCCATTGACCCCCGCGACCAGGATCACGGTCGGCTTGGCGAGCAGCGAGATCCGGTCATCCCCGGTCCGGGCGATCTCCGCCAGCAGCTCGATCAGGCGGTCGCTCAGCGCCTCCCCGCCGGTGATCCGGTTCTCGGTCACCTCGCGCTCCAGCTGCTCGACGACGCGCGCCGTCGTCCGAGCGCCGACATCGGCGAAGATCAGCGCCTCCTCCAGCCGCTCCCAGGTGTCCTCATCGAGGCCTTCGAACAGCGTCGCCTGGATCTCGCTCTGGAGCGCCTGGCGGGTCTTGCGCAGGCTCTCGCGCAGACGGCGCAGGCGTCCCCCACGTTGCTGCTCGACCTCGGCTTGGGCCGCTGGCGGCGGGACGCTCCCGTCGGCAAGGACGAACAGGTCCTGCCAGTCGCGGGCCATTCGCCTGCTAGGCGGCCCGCGCTTGGCCCAGCCTGCGCGAGATCACCTTCGAAATGCCATCGGCGCCCATCGACACGCCGTACAGCGTGTCGGCAGCCTCCATCGTGCGCTTCTGGTGGGTCACGACGATGAACTGCGCGCGCGCTGCGTACTGGCGCAGCAGCCCGAGGAAGCGGTCGATGTTCAGATCGTCGAGCGCCGCCTCGACCTCGTCGAGGATGTAGAACGGACACGGGCGCGCCAGGAATACGGCGAACAGGAACGCGAGCGCGGTCATCGACTTCTCGCCTCCGGAGAGCAGCGACAACCGTTTCATCTCCTTGCCGGCGGGCGTGATCTCGATCTCGACTCCTAGCAATTCCTCCTCGGGCAGCGCGTCCTGCTCGTCTTCGTCCTCGGGCTCGGCGCCGTCGGCCGGCTCGGCGGCGACCCCTCCCAGCACCCGCGCCGGTCGCTCGCGCTCGGTGACGAGTCGCAGACGGCCCCGCCCGCCGGGGAACAGCTGCTCGGCGAGCTCTTCGAAATTGCGCGCCGTCGCGGCGAACGTGCGCTCGAACGTCTCTCGTATCTGACGGTCGGTGTCGGCGATCAGCTGCTCCAGTTCGCGCAGCGCGGTCTCCAGATCCGAGCGCTGGGTCTCGAGCTCCTCGACGTGGGCGACCGCGTCCGCGTACTCCTCCTGCGCGAGCGGATTGACCGGCCCGAGCTGCTCCCGGCGGCGGGCCAGTCGCTCGAGCCGCGTGCTCAACGCGTCGTGCTCCTCGGCGCTCAACGGCGACGCGGGCAGACCGGGCTCCAGTCCCAGCCTCGCGGACAGCTGCTGCACCTCGCCGCCGGCCTCCGCGGCCTGATCGCGCGCTCGCTGCAGGCGCACCTCGGCTTCGGTCAGCAACTCGTTCTCGCGATGCAGCTCGGCGTGCAGCGCCGCCTCCCGCTGCGCGCAGGCCCGTAGCTCGCCCGCGACGTGCTCCCCCGCTTCCCGGTCGGCGACGAGCGCGTGGTCGAAGGATTCCAGCCGCATCGAGATTGCGCCCGCCGCGCCGTCCAGGGCCTCGATCGCGCCCTGCAGCGCCGGCTCGAGCTCCGCATCGAGGGCGACCGCGCGCTCCAGACGGGCCAGGTACCCCTCACGCGCGGCTCGCTCGCGCCGGATCCGTTCGCGGAGACCGTGCGCGGCGGCGAGCTGGGCGGAGAGCTCGGCCTCCCGCTCCGCCTCCGATCCAGTCGCGGGAGCCGCCGCACGCCGCTCGATCAGCACGGCGATCCGGCTCAGCTCCTCCTGCGCTTCGTCACGCGCTTTGACCGCCGCCCGATGCGCGGCGGTCGCGCCGTCCAGCGCCGCGTCGGCGTCAGCCGTGGTGGCGGCGGCCGATGACAGCTCGGTCCGCGCGTCCAGCTCGCCCTGGGCGGCCGCGACGCTCGCCTGTACAAGGCGCTCGCGCCGGTTGCGCTCGGCCAGCACGCGATCCTCGCCGACCGCCGGAGCCTGGCGAAGCTCGCGCGTCGGCGCCGACCAGACCCGCCCGGAGCGGGTCACCGCGATGCCACCGAAGCCCGCCGGCAGCTCCTCGAGGGCATCGGTCACCCAGGTGTCGCGCAGCAGCGCACGGACCAGCTCGAGCGCCGTCCCGGTACCGCGCACGTGCGCGGCCAGCGGCTCCGCTCCCGGCACCGGCGCGCCGGCCGGATCACGGTCCGGCGTTCCGCGGCGAGCCTGCACGCCGGGGCCCTGCTCGCCGCCGGTACCTGCGACGAGCGTACGGCCGCCGTCGGCACCCGCGCCGTCCAGTAGTGCGGCGCCCGTCGCGCGGTCCGGGACGACGGCCGCTCTGAGCCTTCCGTCGAGCGCCGCCGAGACCGCCAGCTCGTATCCCGGATCCACCACCAGCTCGTCCGCAAGCGCCGCGGCGGCCCCCAGCGACGCGCTCTGGCTGCGAAGGAACTGGTTCACGGCCGCCAGCTCACCGCCTACCCTGGCCGCCTCGCGGCGCGCCGCCTCGACCGAGCGCTCGGCTTCGCGCAACCCCGCCCTGGCCTCGTCCGCGCGGTGCTCGGCCGCCGCTCGCTCGCTCCGGCGCCGTTCCACCACCTCGGCCTGTCGCCCGAGCGCCTGCT
>JAFAZB010000479.1 GCA_019240015.1 Solirubrobacterales bacterium | reverse complement strand
TCAAGGCCTTTAGAAATGCGGGCGGAAAGATCCTCCTATGGCAAGGGCTGGCCGACCAGCTGATCTTCACCGGCGACAGCATCAATTACTACAACCAGGTGCTGAACGCGATGGGGGGCGTGAGCGCGACCGAGCAGTTCGCCCGATACTTCGTGGCGCCGATGGTGTCCCACTGCGGCACCCCAGGCGCGCGAAGCATCGCTCCCACCAACCCGATGCAGTCCGTCGTGGACTGGGTCGAGAAGGGCCAGGCACCCGCCACGCTGCCCGCGAGCGGGACGATCAACGGGCAGGCGGTGACCCGGCCGCTGTGCCCCTACCCGGACCCCGACGCGGTCTACACCAGCGGTGATCCGAACGCGGCGAGCAGCTACAAGTGCCGCAACACCAGCAAGATAACCAACCCGTGGACCGTCGGCTAGCACCTCGGGTCCTGTCCCTTGGCGCAGCCAATTGCGCAGACCCTTGCGCACGCCCTGGCTCGAGTGTCGGAGCGATGGATTGGACAATGCCTTGACGACCGTCTAGCAACCGTACTATTCTTCGGAATGCGCTGATTAGCGCTGGTTTCCAGTTCAGATTCGAGGGAGGACGGACCGGAGTTACGCCGCGAAAGGGGTGGAAAGGCGACTGCACCTGCTCCGGGGTGTCTGGCTGAGCAAGCAGGCGACAGGAGGGTCGATCGCAGGGAGCAGCAGCGCCCGCGCGTCGGTCCTCGTTTGAGGTCTGTCTCGAAGACCGCGTAATCGATCACCGGGTCGGTTGCATCTTCGAGGCAAGTTCGCGTTGTAGAACCGTGGAAAGGAAAGGTATGGCGACGCAAGTCGGCTCTCAATCAGGTCCAGGTGGTAGCTCGAGCGTGACGCCGCGGCACTGGATCGTCGCGGATCCGGTCCCCGTTGGACTCGCGCTGTTCGCCTTCGCGCTGGCCCTTTACGGAGCCCGTTTCATCACCGTGAAGGACACGACGCTCGCGATGGGTCCGCTGACCGTCGGCCTGAACTACGGGGTCCTCGTTGCGGCGATCGCGGAGAGTGCGTGCGGGCTGCTCGCGATCATGCGAGGGGTCACCTATCCGGGCTACGTGCTCAGCATCTTCGGGATCTGGCTGTGGGGTTTCTACTTCCTGATCACCGCCGGCGCCGCGCACAAGGACTTTACGACCGACGCGCTCGCGTGGTACGCCTTCCTGCTCGACATCCCCGTGATCGTGATGGCGGTGCCGGCCTTCGTGCATCGGAACATTCCGTTCATCGTCGCGTTCATCGGTCTGATCGTGCTGGTGTTCTTCCTCGGTCTCGGATATCACGACGTCTACAACGCGATCAACACGGCCGTGGCGACCAAGCACCCGCCGTCGTTCGGCAGCTCGACGTCGTTCCTGAAGGTCTCCGCGGTCGCAGGCTTCATCGCTTCGGCGGCCCTGTTCTGGGTGTTCGCGGTCGACGTCTACGAGGCGACCGGCGTGCTCGGGCCACGGGCTGCCGGCGCGCACGCGGAGTGACCGCGGTCCCGCGCCGGGAATATCGCTTGGACTCGACCGAATCGACCTCAAACGGAGGAGGTTTCTGATGGCGGTTAGATCAATCCGTCGACAACGCCCGCGTACGCCCGCGAGGCTCTTTCGCCGTGCGTTAGCCGGGGCGGTCGTGGCCGCCTACGGGCTGGTGCTGGTCAGCGCGTCGTCTTCGGGCGCCCACGCTTCCTCCACCAGCAACCCAACCGCGGCGGCCGCGTCCTCGCATATCGCGTGTAACACCTCAGCGGTCAACGCGGCTCTGTCGACCTCAGGGGCGACCGTGACCAGCGCCGCCCCGCTGAGCGGCACCTTCATGCCGCCCGGGCCGCCTGGGCCGCCGATCACCGGGCTACCGAGGGTATGCGCGGTCAACATCACTCAGAACGACTCGGCCGGAAACCCGATGCATCTGGTCATCTGGCTTCCTGACAATTGGAACGGCCGTTTCCAGGGAGTCGGCGGCGCGGGCTTCCTGTGCGGACCTCTCTTCCCAGAGCTCGCCGATGGGGTCCTGTCCGGTTATGCGACCGGGGCGACCGACTGCGGGAGCCTGGACCCGACGGGCAGCTTTGCGTTGAAGGGCGGCAAGCTGAACACCGCGCTGATCGACGACTTCGCGTACAACGGCATCCACGCGATGACGGTGGACGGAAAGCGGCTGACCACGCGCTACTACAGCTCCGCTCCGAAGTTCTCGTACTTCAACGGCTGCTCGACCGGCGGCCGAGAGGGCCTGATGGAGGCCCAGCGGTTCCCGACCGACTACAACGGGATCGTCTCCGCCGCGCCGGCCATCAACTGGACGAAGTTCATCCCCGCGGAGATCTGGCCGGAGCTGGTCATGCTCCGCAGCCATGACTTCTTGCCCGCGTGCAAGGAGGCAGCGTTCACCGACGCCGTCACGCGGGCGTGCGGCGGGACCGACGGAGTCATCCAGAGCCCGGACACCTGTAACTGGAACCCATCTGACCTGATCGGGTTGGTGACACCCTGCGGCAGGATCACCGCCGCCGATGCTGCGGTCGTCCGGAAGATCTGGAGTGGCCCCAGCAACACGTCGGGCCGGAAGCTCTGGTATGGCCTCGAGCCCGGTGCCAGCTTCGGCGGTCTGGCGGGGACCGCGACCAGCCCGGGGGGGGTGACGAGCGGGACGCCGTTCCCGATCGCGATCGCGTGGCTGGGCACCTGGGTACAACAGAACCCGACCTGGGACTGGCACACGCTGACCTACTCGGAGCTCGATCAGCTGTTCCAGCGGTCGATCAGCGAGTTCTCGCCCACGATCGCCACTGACAATCCGAACCTAACCAAGTTCAGGAAGGCCGGCGGCAAGATCATCATCTGGCATGGTCTGGCGGACCAGTTGATCTTCCCGCAAGGGTCGGTCAACTACTACCGGCGGGTGCAGGCGACGATGGGTGGAGCGCTCAAGACGGACACGTTTGCTCGCCTATTCCTGGCGCCGGGCGCGCAGCACTGCGCCAGCGCGGTGGGTCCGGCCCCGGGGACCCCGTACCAGCTGCGGGCGCCGGCGATCCCGCTCCCGAGCGTCGTCAACTGGGTAGAGCACAGTAAGGCGCCGCTCTCGCTCCTGGCTGTGAAAGCGGATCCGCAGACTAACTTCGTGACCGAGTCACGGATCCTCTGCGCCTATCCGCTCACCGCCGTGTATGACGGTCACGGCAACCCGAACGTCGCCTCGAGCTATCGGTGCTCGGGGACGCTCGGGGCAGGATCCAAACCGCCGAGATAGCGCCGACGCACCGGCGCTATCGTCGGGTAACAGGGGCCTCGTGGAGGACGTCGCGATCCGACCCTCCACGGGGCTCCCTCGAATCGCAGCGAGGCAAGCGCGAAGCTAGGCCGCGAGCGGACGACCCGGGCTTGACTCGCCAACGCTGTCCAATGACGTGAAGTAATCGCGAGCGGTCGCGTGCCATGCCGCGTGCTTGGTCTCGAACAGCTCGTGAGCCTTGGAGCGTGGCCAGCCGCGGGGAAGCATCGTTTCGGGCAGATCTGGGTCGAGGAATGGGAACTTGCGCCAGGCGTGTACCAGCCGCGTCTGCGCCTGAAACACAGCCTCCGGGGTCTTGGGCCGCAGAGGCTGGAACCGAGCGATGAATTCCTGGTAGGTGCTCGCCACCGCATCGAGGTCCCAGGCGCTCGCGACGAGGTCCTCGAGCTGACCGACCTCGCCGAAGCGCGCGTGGAAGGACTGGAGTTCGGCGGCCGAGTTTTCACTCGCCATCATCCGCAGCTCCTCTTCGCGCTCAACATGAGGTGAGACGTACACCCCCCCGCCGAGCGAGCCGAAGCCCGCCCAAGCAAGCTGGGTCCGCAGCCGGTGGCGTACGTGGCGACGCAGTTCCGGGACTCGGAGCACGACCAGCAACCATTGACCGTCCCAATCCCACGGGCGCCCAAACCCGTAGATGCGCTCGGCACCAGCGGTAAGCATCGCCGCGGTGCCGGCTGTCAGACGCACCTGCGAGCGGCGGCCATGACGCTCCGTGCGAAGCCATCCGTCTGCGATGCTGCGTGCAAGCGCCTGACGGGCCGCCTGCGGCTTGTAGTCGAGGCCGCCCAAGGCGCCGATGAGCGTTTCCTGCCACGCGCTTCCTGACGCCGGCAGCACGTATTCGCCGAGTACGGTCAGCAGCGCGGAGCGAGCAGCGGGAGCGCCGACGGCTCGTCGCCGTAATTGGTCGTTCACGACAGGGCAGCATAGTCACTGTCCCACCGCGGATCCCCGTCAGCCCGCGACGGCATGTGACAATGGCACGGCGTGCGGAAAGCCAACGTCACACCTGCTCGCGGGGCTGACGGTACGGATCACGTATCGTCGGACGGTACGGCGACGCACAAGGCTAGCTCGGATCGGTGACGCGCCGGATATGCCCGAGCTTGCACCACGGACCATGTCGAACGATCCCTGAGGAGGTGCCCAATCGATGTCCAGCGAATCCGACGCAGCGGGCAGGCATCCAGACGAGACCAGCTCGGTCCTGACGTATCGAACGGCGGTGCAGGACGCCAACGTGGCGGGCAACGTGCACGGCGGATGGATCATGAAGCTCTGCGATGACGTGGCCGTGATCGCGGCGACACGCTTGGCGCGGCGGCGAGTCGTGACCGCGACCGTCGACAGTTTGAGATTCCTCTCCTCGGTTCAGGTCGGCGACGTGCTCACATTGCGCGCGACGGTCAATGCCTCGTGGCACACCTCGATGGAGGTCGGCGTTCAGGTCCAGGCCGAGGATGTCTCGAACGGGCGCGTGATCCACGTGTGCACCGCATATCTGACGCTGGTGGCGCTCGGCGAGGACGGGCGGCCGACCGCCGTTCCGCAGCTCGCACCGATCACAGGCGAGGAAAAGCGCCGCTGCGAGGCCGCCAATACACGCCGGGCGATCCGGCTGGCGGCGGCGGACGAACTTCGGCGGGACCGCGGCCAGTGAGGAGCGGCCGGGGGCGTGCGGCTCCCGCGGGGCCGCACCGATCAGCCGAGAAGTGGCGTCAGTTCTGGGCCGACTCGCGGAGCTTGTACCGCTGGATCTTCCCGGTGAGCGTCTTGGGCAGATCTTCGACGAACTCGAACAGGTGCGGATACTCGTACCGGCGCAGCCGCTCCTTGCACCACTGCTGCAGTTCGGCTTCCAGCTCCTCTCGCGGCCCCTCCCGCTCCCGGCAGACGAGGTACGCCTTCAGGCGCGTGGTCTCGTCCTTGTTCACACCGACGACAGCGGCCTCGATCACGACCGGATGCTCGGACAGGGCGTACTCGACTTCGATCGGCGAGACCCAGAGACCGCCGACCTTGATCATGTCGTCGGCTCGCCCCTCGTAGACGTAACCGCCTTCCTCCGCGCGTCGGTAGCGGTCCCCGGTGAAGAACCAATCGCCCTTCACCGCCGCCTTCGTCTTCTCGTGCTGATGCCAATAGAAGGCGTGCGCCGAATCACCGCGGACGTGAAGGTTCCCGACCTCGCCTTCCGGCACCTGATGGCCGTCCTCGTCGAGGAGCTCGAGCTCATAGCCGGGCACGGGCTGGCCACTCGTGCCCGGCACGATCTGGCCGGGACGATTCGAGCAGTAGATGTGCAGCATCTCAGTCGAGCCGATGCCGTCGAGGATCTCCAGCCCGAACGCTTCTCGCCAGCGGCGCAGCACGGTCGGCGACAGCGGCTCGGCCGCCGAGGCGCAGCGGCGCACGCTCGACAGGTCGTAATCGCCGGCATCCGGCAGATTGAGCATTGCGTTGTAGAGCGTCGGAACGGAGAAAAACAGCGTCGGGCGCAACTCAGCCGCGGTCGCGAGGGTGCCCTGCGGGTTGGCGCGCCCAGGGAGTAGGATCGTCGACGCGCCAACCGAGTATGGGAACGACAGGCTGTTACCCATCCCGTAC
>JAFAZB010000427.1 GCA_019240015.1 Solirubrobacterales bacterium | reverse complement strand
GGATCGGTCCCGGGCTCGGCCAGCACGGGCTCGAACCGGCCATCGGTCAGCTCGGCGAGCGTGCTCGTCGCCTGCGAGAGGCGCAACAGGCTCTTCGGCGTGAGGATCACCAGCGGTCGCTGCTTGGCGATCCGGGCCTGGCGGCGGAGCAGGTGGAAGTACTGGGCGGGCGTGGTGGGGTTCGCGACGCGGATGTTCCCCTCGGCGGCGAGCTGCAGGAAGCGCTCCAGGCGGGCCGAGGAGTGCTCCGGACCCGAGCCTTCGTAGCCGTGGGGCAACAGCAGCGTGAGGCGCGAGGTCTGTCCCCACTTGGCCAGGCCCGAGACGATGAACTGGTCGATGATCACCTGGGCGCCGTTGACGAAGTCGCCGAACTGCGCCTCCCACAACACCAGCGTCTCCGGTCCCTCCTGCGAGTAGCCGTACTCGAACCCCAGGCAGGCCATCTCCGACAACGGACTGTTGTGCAGCTCCATCGGCGCGAGCGCTCCCGGCAGGTGCTGCATCGAGCAGTGCTCGTGGCCCGTCTTTGGATCGTGGAGCACGAGGTGACGCTGCGAGAAGGTCCCGCGCTCGGTGTCCTGACCGGTCAGCCGGATCGGGATCCCCTCCGTCAGCAGCGAGGCGAACGCCAGCGCCTCGGCGTGCGCCCACACGACCCCTCCACCACCACTCGGGTCCAGCGCCGCTCGACGCTGCTCGAGCTGCTTGACCAGCTTCTGGTGCACGGTGAAGCCGTCGGGGACCGCGAGCAGCTCCTCGTTGAGCACCTGGAGCCGATCGATCGAGACCGCGGTCTTGACCTCCGGCGAAGCGCTGCGGTCGAGCTGGTACTCGCCGGTGGAGTGCTCCACCTCCTTGGCGGCGGCGATCCGCTCCTTGAGCCGCTGGTGCTGGTCTGAGAGCGCCGCCCACACCTCGTCGGTCATCTCGGTCGACTCCGCCTCGCTGACCACGCCGCTGTCGATCAGCTGCTTGGCGAACAGCTCCCTGACCGACGGATGCTTCTTGATCACCTGGTACATCTCGGGCTGGGTGTAGGCGGGCTCGTCGGCTTCGTTGTGTCCGAAGCGCCGGTAGCCGATCAGGTCGATCAGCACGTCGTGGCCGAACTCCTGGCGGAACGCGAACGCCAGCCGCACCGCCGCGATGCACGCGGCCACATCGTCGGAGTTGACGTGGATGATCGGCACGTCGTAGCCCTTGGCCAGATCCGAGGCCCAGGTGGTGGAGCGGGCATCGTCGGGGTCGGTGGTGAATCCGACCTGGTTGTTCTGGATGATGTGGATCGTGCCCCCGACGGTGTAGCCGTCGAGCGCCTGGAGGTTGAGCGTCTCCGCCACCACTCCCTGGCCGGGGAACGCCGCGTCGCCGTGGATCAGCACCGGAATCGCCGCGTTGGTGTCCTGGTGGGCGTGGGGGCCCTGGCGGGTGGTCTGTGCGGCGCGGGTCGCACCCGAGGCAACCGGCGCCACCACCTCGAGGTGGCTGGGGTTGGACTCGAGCCGCACGATGATCGACTCGCCGCCCGCGAGCTGGTATGAGCCCTGGGCGCCGTGGTGGTACTTGACGTCGCCGGTGCCCCCCTGCGGCAGCGTGGTGATCGGCTCGAGCGTTGAGGTGCCCTCGAACTCCGCGAAGATCGTCTCGTACGGGCGCCCCAGGTTGTGCGCGAGGATGTTCAGCCGGCCCCGGTGGGCGGTTCCGATCACCACCTCCCGCGCCCCCCTGGTCGCCGACAGCTGGATCAGCTCGTCGAGCATCGGCACGGTCATGTCAAGGCCCTCGATCGAGAACTGCTTCTGCCCCAGGTAGGCCTTGTGCATGAACCGCTCGAGCGCGTCGACCTCGGTCAGCCGCTTCAGCAGCGCCGTCTGCTCCGCGGCGGTCAGCGACTTGCGGAACACCCCGGACTCGATCGCCTCGCGCAGCCACAACCGCTGGCGGTGCGAGGCGATGTGCTCGATCTCGTACGCGATCGGACCGCAGTAGGTCTCGCGCAGGTGTGGCAGCGCCTGCGCGAGCGTCGCCCCGGAGACGTACATGCGCAGGATCCGAGCCGGTATCTGCTCCATCAGCTCGGGCGTCAGCCCCAGCGGTTCGGGATCGAGCGCTGGGTCGCTCTCCGGCTCTCGGCCGAGTGGATCCAGCCTCGCCGCGAGGTGACCGTGCGTGCGGTGGGCTTTCAGCAGCGAAGTCGCGGCCTGCACGGCCTGGAGCAGCTCCTCGCCGGGCACCTCCGCGGCCGCCGGCGGTTCGCGCCGCGCCGGTGCGCCCGGCGCCGGGGCAGGCAGCGGGTCCAGCGCGACGCCGAGCTCGGAGAACACTCGCTCGTAGAAGCCCTCCTCTCCCTGGAGATAGGCCTCGAGCCGCGCCAGGAAGCGTCCAGATTCGGCTCCCTGGATGATGCGGTGGTCGTAGGTCGAGGTGATCGTCATCACCTTCTCGGCCCCGAGCTGCTCGCCGACCGCCGCGAGCCCGGGCGGGTAGGCGATCGAGCCCGTCGCCACGATCGTCCCCTGCCCGACCATCAGCCGCGGTACCGAGGCGACCGTGCCGAGCCCGCCGGGGTTCGTCAGCGTGATGTTGGCGCCGCTCAAGTGATCGGCGGTCAGCGTGTTGCCGCGCGCCTTCTCGACCAGCTCGTCGTAGCTCTCGACGAACTCGCCGAAGCCCAGCTGACCGGCGCCCCTAATCACCGGCACCATCAGCGTCCTGGTTCCGTCCTTGCGCTCGACGTCGACCGCCAGCCCCAAGTTGCAGCTGCCGTCGTCGATCCGGTGGGGCTTGCCGTCGAACTGCGCGAAATGGTTCGCCATCACCGGCATCTCGTCGCTCACCACCCGCGCGATCGCGTACGCGATCAGGTGCGTGTATGAGACGCGCCGGCCCGCGCTCTTCAGCTGCCGCCGCCGCGCGTCGAGCGCCGTCACGGTCAGCGTCCGTAGCGACGTGGCGGTTGGGATCGAGCGGCTCTCGTCCATGTACCGCGCCAGCGCCGCCGCCCCACCCTTCAGCTGCTGGGCACCGCCGGGCTCCTTGGGGAGGGTTATGGGGGCGGCCCCGGGGGCCGCCCTTGTTTGGGCGGCCGCGCCGTTGCCGGCCGCCGCGAGCACGTCTGCCTTCGTGATCCGTCCCCCCCGGGCGGTTCCGCGAACCGTCCCCAGGTCGACTCCCTGCGACTGCGCCATCCGGCGCGCGACCGGGGAGGCGTGGGAGCCGTCGGCTGGAGCGGGGACCGCGGGCGCGGTCTCGTCCGGGACCTCGGGGGTTGAGGGCGCGCCCCCCATTCCCGTGGTCTCGTCCCCCATCCCCGGTGCCTTGCCCCCAAACCCTGATGCACCGCTTTCAGGTACCACGGCGGTGGAGGCGCTGGCGATCGCTGCCCGCGCCGTCATCCGGGCGATCACCTGCCCCACCGAGACGGTCTCGCCTTCCTCGACCAGCAGCTCGGTGATCGTGCCCGAGGCCGGCGCGGGGAGCTCCATGTCGACCTTGTCGGTCGAGATCTCGACCACGGTGTCGCCCTGCTTGACCGCGTCGCCGGGCTTCACCGTCCAAGCGAGGATCGTCCCCTCGGTCACGGACTCGCCTCCGGCGGGGGTGACGATCTCGATCGTCTCCCCCGCCGCGCTGTCGGCCGCCGCCAGGCCTTCGGCCTCGGTCGCGGCGCTCGCCACCGCCTCCTGGACGCTGGTCGGCGGGGACTCGCCGGATACCGGCGTCGGGGGCACGTCGTCCTGCGCGTCGGCGCCGTTGGTGGAGATCTCCGCGAGCAGCGAGCCGACCGCGACCGTGTCGCCCTCGGCGGCGTGGAGCTTGGCGATCGTGCCGCCCACCGGAGCAGGAACCTCGGCGTCGACCTTGTCGGTCGAGATCTCGACGATCGTCTCCTCGGCGGCGACCGAATCGCCTTCGCGCTTGCGCCATTCGAGGATCGTGCCTTCGGTGACGGAGTCGCCCATCGCGGGCATCACGACCTGGACCGTGCGTGCTTCGACCGTCATTCCGTGAATCAACTGTAACGCGTGCGCAGCGCCTGCTTGCGGCCCGCAACGACGAACCCGATCGAGCCCGCGAATGGCCCCAGACCGCCCAGCACCGCGACCGTGACCGCGAGCCAGAACGGAATCACCCGGGCCCGGGCAGCGGCGATGCAGACGAGCGACATTCCGATCCACAGCAGACCGTGGCACATGCCCAGGATGAACGTCTCCGGCTCCGGGTTGGCGAGCGCGAACGCGCACACCAGCAGCCACAGGTAGACGAACGAGTGGATGAACGAGACGGCCTCGAGCCGGCGAAACGTGATCGCGCTCACGCCGAGGTCAGCTCGCCCAAACGCCGCAGCGGCTCGTCGGCCTGGCGCGGCCAGGAGTCGACTTCCGGCGGCCACCAGGCGAACTCGTCGTGCTCGGCGTCGGGCGTCACGGCCGCGCCGGCCGCGACCCACGCCATTCCGACCAACAGCACCACCCCGCTGGGCAGCGCCACAAGCGCCTCGACCGTGAGGCGCTCGGGACGGAGCGACCACTCCTCCTGGAGCTCCCGGCTGAGCGTCTCGATCGGGTTCTCGTCGAGTTCCACCGACCCGCCGGCCCCGAGCGCCCAGCGTCCCGCCCATGACGCCAGCCACTGGGCCCGCCGGCCGGCCAGCCAGCGGCCGTCCCCATCTCGTACCAGGCACAGCACCGCCAGGCTCTGGGCCGCGTTGTCGGCTATCAGGCGCAGCGCCCAGCGCGCGGGCTGAAGCTCCAGCGACAGCCGCCCGCGGGCGGCCTGGTACCCGGACAGCCTCGCCGCCAGGCCGTCGTGGCTGGGCGAACCGCGCCGCCGGAGCGCGTTTAGGGCCACGTCCGCCGCCTCACTCGCGCTCTGCGCCGGCTCGAACGGGTCGCTGCGCCACGCGACGTCGACCTGAGAGGGTTCCCAGGGACCGCGCGCCAGCACACCGGCGTTGGGGGCCACGGCTAAACCGTACCGGGGCGGTCCGGTCGCCAGCCGCCAGCCCGCGGGCCGCGCCGGCTTTCTGGCAGGCTTCTTCGGCGGTGCGTGCGGTGGCGGTCCTTGGTCCTGGCGGGGTGGGCGGCTTCATCGCCGCGGCCCTGTCCTGGGCGGGCACCGAAGTGACGGTGGTGGCACGGGAGCCGACCGCCGAGCTGATCGCGCGCCGGGGGATCGCACTGCGGAGTGTGCGGCTCGGAGAGCTCACCGCCCGGCCGCCGTCCGTGGCGGTGCTGCGAGAGCCCGTCGCGACGCTGGTGATCGCG
>JAFAZB010000350.1 GCA_019240015.1 Solirubrobacterales bacterium | reverse complement strand
CCGCGCCGTCCGCCCCCTCGACATATCTCTGAGCTTTAGTCGGGAGAATTAAGCCAGAGGTGGGGGTCAAACCGAAGCAGGGTTCGTGTTTGCGTTCGACACAGCACCGCTGTGCCACACGGTGGCACGCGCCTGGGTCTGCACCAGGCGCCGCGCTGGCCTTAGATCGGCAGTGCGGGTCAGCTTTGCCCTGGCGGCCTCGACTGCCTTGTTCGCCTCGATCGCGCTGGCGCCGAGCGCGAACGCGAGCGTGCGGCACGTCCGCCGCGCCCACTCACTGCCCATACGCTGCGTGGGCGCCAACGAGCAGGTCGGCTCGGCGTCGAGCCAGCTACTGCGCAGCGCGACCGTCTGCCTGATCAACGAGGTACGCGCGGCGCACCACCTACCCCCGCTCAGCGACAGCTGGAGACTCGACCGCTCGGCTCAGGGATGGACCGACTCGATGGTCGCCAACGGCGATTTCAGCCACGGATCGAACTTCAGCTCGCGGATCAGTGCCGTTGGCTTCGTGTGGTCCAACGTGGGCGAGAACATCGCCACCGGGTTCCCCACCCCGCGTGAGGTGGTCAATGCTTGGATGGCCAGCACCGGCCACTGCGAGAACATCCTCAGCCCGCTCTACTCGTATGTGGGGACCGGGATCAGCCGCGAGCCGGTGAGCGGGTTCGCGAGCGGCCCCGCGACCTGGACGCAGGACTTCGGGCTGCCGATGGGCCACCGCGCGCCCTCCGGCAACTGGGGCCCGGCCAACGGCTGCCCCTACTAGCCGCTAAACGCTCGCCGCGCCGGCCACGTCCTCAAAAGGGAGCGGCGTGTCGCGTAGGTACCACTCGGCGTCGAGCGCTGCCTGACAGCCCGTGCCGGCCGCGGTCACGGCCTGGCGGTAGGTGTGGTCGACCAGGTCGCCCGCCGCAAACACGCCGGGGAGGTTGGTGAGCGTCGAGCGGCCCTGCGTCACCACGTAGCCCTCCGCGTCGGTCTCGACCTGGCCGCTCACCAGCTGCGACTGCGGCTCGTGGCCGATCGCGATGAACACCCCGGCCACCTCGAGCTCGCGCTCGGATCCGTTCTCGCTGTGGCGCAGCCGCGCCACAGCCAGGGAGCCCGCCTCGCCGGGCACGAGCTCGTCGACCACATAGGGCGTCAGCCACTCGATGTTGGGCACCGCGCGGGCGCGCTCGAGCATGATCTTCGAGGCCCGGAACTCGTCGCGACGGTGGACGATCACGACCCGCGAAGCGAACTTGGCGAGGAACATCGCCTCCTCCATCGCGGAATCGCCGCCACCGACGATGATCGTCGGGACGTCCTTGTAGAACGCGGCGTCGCAGGTCGCGCAGTAGCTGACGCCGCGTCCGGCCAGCTCCTCCTCGCCCCGCACGCCGAGCTTTCGGTGCTCGGCGCCCATCGCCAGGATCACGGTCCGCGCGACGTGCAGCTGATCGGAGACCCACACCTTGTGTGGGCCGCCGTCACGGGACAGCTCGACGGCCGTCGCGTCATCGGTCTCGAGGCGGGCGCCGAAGCGCTCCGCCTGGTCGCGGAAATGCTGCATCAGCTCGGGGCCCATGATCCCGTCGCGGAAGCCGGGGTAGTTCTCGACGTCGGTCGTCTGCTGGAGCAGCCCGCCCCACGCGAAGCCCTCGATCACCAGCGGCTCGAGATTGGCACGGGCGGTGTAGAGGGCGGCGGTGTATCCGGCCGGCCCGCTGCCGACGATGATCACGTCCTCGACGCGTTGGTCGTTCTGACTCATCACTTCATTAAGTATAGCTAGGGGCCTCGGCGTCTCGCCAGCGGTGGACGGTACGCCGCAGCTGCAGATACGCCACCGCGCCAGGGAGCGTCGGCAGCCAGAACGCGAACCCGCGGTAGGCCAGCACCGACACCACCGACAGCTCCACGGGGACGCCGAACGCGCTGAAGGCGCCGATCATCCCGCCGTCGACGCCGCCGATGCCGCCCGGCAGCGGCAGCGTGTTGCCGACCATCCCCACGAAGTAGGCCATCACGATCACCCCGGCCGGGGGGCTCGAGCCGAAGGCGTGAAAGCAGGCCCACAGCACCGCGATGTCGAATCCCCACCACCCCAGCGCACCGAGCAGGTAGGGATTGCGCGAGCGCACCAGCGAGATCGCCGTGCGAACGCCGCTGGCGGCCGCCGTCGGCGCTGCCGCGACGTGCTCGGCCAGCCACCCGAGCCGGCCGCCGTGGCTCCAGCGCCCCACCAGCCTGTCGAAGTCGACCGGCAGCAGCGACACCGCCAGGAACAAGGCGATCACGCCCGCGGCCAGGATCGCCGGCACGACTGTGATCGCGAACGGCGCCGGCCCGGCGATCAGGCCGAGATACAGCCCCAGGCCGTCGAGCACCAGCGCCCCCATGTAGACCGCGTACAGCAGCGCCATGAACGCGATCATCCGGCAGGCCACCACCCGCGCCTCGAGCCCCGAGCGGCGCAGCGCCCAAGCGGTGAGCGCCACCCCGCCGGCGCCCGCGGAGGCGAACAGCCGGGTGGCGGCGAGCCCAGCCATCGTGATCTCATAGCTCTCGCGCCAGTCGATTCGCGACTCGCCGCGGACGAACACCGCGCGAAACAGCGCCACGTAACCGAGGAACGAGAGCACTTCGAGCAGCGCGGCGATCGCCAGCCAGACCTCGTCACCGCGCTGGAGCCGGTTCCAGGTCTCCTGGAGGCCCAGCAGCTTGGGCAGCACGAAGTACAGGAACGCGACGGTCGAGACGACGAACACGCCCGACGCGAGCAGCCGCCGGCGCGTGAACCGGATCCGCGGCATCTCGTCGCCGACCGCGCGGCGCTGCCGGCGGCCATCACGCGAGCCCGGCTCGGAGGGCTGGCGTGGTGCCGCCGCGGCCCCTCCATCCGGGGAGCCGGGCTGCACCGCGGGACGTTGGCGGGTGGGAGCGTCCTCGGACACCGCCGCTACCCGCTCGCCCTCGCGTGCAGCGCATCCAGCGCGCTGGTCAGGCGCCGGGCGGCCGGGGTCACCACCGGTGCCCCGGCGCGCACACTCTCGGTCAGCGCCGCTCCGGCCAGCAGATCGACGGCGTAGTGCTCGCCTAGATACACGAGCGCGAGCCCCAGCGTGGCGGCGTAAGCCCATCCGACGACGCCCGCGACCGGACCCACCTCCGAGAGCAGATGGGCCGCCATCAATGACGTGGCGAAGTGAAGCGACGGCATGGCAGCCAGCGGATTTCCTCCAAGGACATCGTAGAGGCCACGCCAACGCTCGCCCCAGAACTGCTCGCCGTACTCGATCATCATCCGCCGCACACGCACCGCGCGACCGTCGTCGAGCCGCCCGTGGAGCGCCGCCCACCATGGCGGCGCGGTGGGGATCGCCCAGTAGAACACCGCCCCGAGGTCGAACACCGCGTACATCCGCGCCGCGGCGGCGGCGAACCGCTCGGGCCGCCGGTGGAGGATGTAGCCGAGTGTGCCGTGCGGCACGAAGAACCACATCCAGTGGCACCAGACCAGCACCCGCTCGAAGCGGTTCACCGAGCCCGGCGCCGAGAACGCCCGCTGGAGCCGGAGCGTCGGGGGCACGCCCGCCCCCAGCGCCCGATCGATCGTGATCGGGTAGTCGACCCGCACGCGCCGCGCCAGCCGCTGCGGATCGTCATGGGGCATCTCATACGCGGCCAGATAGGCCCACATGTTGAGCACGCAGACGGCCACCCCGC
>JAFAZB010000339.1 GCA_019240015.1 Solirubrobacterales bacterium | reverse complement strand
CGTCGCCGGCAGCGCGCCGTAGAGCTCGGCGGCGATCGGCCGGGGGTGATCGCGCTCGGGCTCGGCGACGTCGATCACCACGATCTGCGCCTCGGGGGCGAACGAGGCGCCGAAGCCGAGGCGGAAGTCGAGCGGCACGCCGATCACGAGCGCGGCGTCGGCCTGGCCAAGCCCGGCCGCGCGCGCGCGCGAGAAGAACAGCTCGTGGTCGGCGGCCAGGCAGCCGCGTCCGAGGCCGTTCAGGAACACGGGGATCCGTAGGCGCTCCGCGAGCTCGCATAGCTGCTGCTCCCCCCTCCCCCAGTACAGGCCGCTGCCGGCCATCACCACCGGGCGCTCGGCGTCGCGGAGCACTGCGGCGGCCTGCTCGAGCGCCCTGAAATCGGCGCCGGGTCCCTCCCACGGTCGGGGCAGCGGCTCGGGCGGGCCGGGCTCGGCGGCTTCGGTGAACACGTGGTCGAGCGGGAAGTCGAGGAACGTCGGGCCCGAGTGCGGCGTGATCGCGGCGCTGAGCGCCTCGTCGATCAGCGCAGGCATCTCCGCGGGGCCGTCGGGCGTCGCGGCGAGCTTCACCAGCGGGCGCACGAACGGGACGTGGTCGATCTCCTGAAGCGAGCCCTGGCCCCACCTGAAGGCCGGCGCCCGCCCGCCCAGGACCAGCACCGGCGAGTGGTTCTGCGACGCCGACGCGATCGCGCTCATCCCGTTGGTCACGCCCGGGCCGGCGGTCAGCGCGCAGACGCCCGGCGAGCGGGTCACCTTCGCCCACCCCTCGGCCGCGAACGCCGCCGACTGCTCGTGGCGCACGTCGACGAGCTCGATCCCCTCCGCGCGACAGCCGTCGTAGATCGAGAACAGATGCCCGCCCGAGAGCGTGAACAGCTTGGTGACGCCGTGCGCCTTCAGCCGCCGCGCCACCAGCCGGCCCCCGTGGACCTGGGTGTCGGTGTCGGTCGCCACGGTGCGAGACGCTAACAGTGTGCGGCGGCCGTGGGCGCGGGCGCTCGCGAGACCGTCAGGCCACCGGGGTCAGCGGGCCCCCATCGGCTTCGACCCGGCCCAGCCCGCCCGACTGCCGCTGGCCATCGGAGCGCAGGGGCCGGCGGCGGGCGGCGGCCGTGCGCAGCATCGCGCTCGCGGCCATCAGCCCGGGCTCGCCCACGAACCAGCGGGTCCCGAGGCGCACCGCGGGGAGACGGCGGATCCCGCGCGTGCGGAGGCCCGTGGCGGTGGCGCGCGGGGAGAGGTCGCGGGCCGGGTCGCCGGCGGCCGCGAGGCAGTCCTCGAGCGTCATGCTCGCGGCTGCCGCCGCCTCGGCGAGAATCTCCGGGTCCTCGAGATCGAAGCCGCCGCAGAAGGCGAGCCGGATCGCCGCCAGCCCAAAGCGGGCGCCCGCCCCGGTCTCGGAGGCGTAGACGGCGGCCCGCATCGCACGGCGCACCTCGGCCGGGAACCGGTCAGGCCAGACCAGCGGCAGGCGGAGCTGCTCGGCGCGCTGCTGTGCTTGGGTCCACAGGCCCAGGAACTCGCTGCGCTGCCGGGCGCGCTGGCGCTCGCGCGGCCTGGGCGGTGCGGGCTGGTGGCTGAGCGCGCTGCTGGCGACCGGCACCCAATCGACCTCGCCCAGCATCCGCTCGACCCGCTCGGCCGCGAGGTACGAGAACGGGCAGCGCAAGTCGAAGAAGAACGCCGGCCGGAGGTCGCGCGTCGGTCGCGAGCGGTCCGCGCGGCGGTCATCGAGGAGGATCAGGTTGCCCATCAGAAACAGTAACGACACGCGTTACGGAAACTCGCGCAAAACGTCTTGCATCGACCCCCAAATTGGCGCCACCGTCGGGGGTGTCCGTTATCCTGAAAAGCAGGCAGGCAGGTTCGTAAAGCGGAAGGTCTCGATCCCTCAAGTACCGCCCCCGAAGCGTCATCCATACGACCAATGGTCGCCTGACGCTCGCGCGCTCGACCTGGTCGGGGATAAGTGGACGCTGTTAATCGTTCGCGATCTCGCGGCCGGACCACGTCGCTTCGTTGAGTTGCAGCGGGTCCTTCCGGGGATCTCCACCGAGCAGCTCCGTTCTCGGCTCAACCGGATGGTCGCGGACGGCATGCTAACCCGTAAGCGCTACCGAGAGGTTCCTCCGCGCGTCGACTACGAGCTGACCCAGCGCGCCCGCGAGCTGATGCCGATCCTGGGAGCGCTCGCGCGGTGGGGGTTCGACTGGGCCTGGAGCCCGCCGCGCGCCTCGGAGCGGATCAGCCTCGGCGCGATCTTCAGGCTCGCCCCGGGGCTGGTGCACCCGCCCGCGGACGTCAGCGGCGTCGTGGAGCTGACCGTTCAGAACGGAGAAGCGGGCGAGCCGCTCAGCTACGCGGTCTCGATCTCCGGCGGCGATGTGACGCTCGAGGAACGGACCGCCGAGAATCCTGCGGCCCGCGTCAGCGGTCCACCGCCCGCGTGGATCAGCGCCTTCTCGCCCGGGGGCGGCCGCGAGGGGCTCGAGATCACCGGCGACGAGAAGCTGGCGGGCGCGCTGCTGGACGGCCTCGCGCTGGGTGGCGCGCGCACGGCCGAAGCCGCCGGCGACGGCGAGCACGGCGCGGACAGCGGCGCCGCGGCGTAACGCGCCTTCGGACCGCGCGAGCGCCCTGGCCGCGCGAGCGCCCCCTACTTACTCGAGTATGCCGCCGCCCTGATCTCCGGGAACTTGCCGAGCTCGCCGACCAGCGGCCCCAGGTTCGGCGCCACCCAGCAGGCCTGATGGCCGGTCTGGCCCGGGCTCGAGGGAGTCTGGCCGCCGGCGTTGTTGCAGTCCCACGAGGGGAGGCCCCAGTCGCCCTTGAAGTTCCCGCCGGCGTCGAAGATCTGCGACAGCCACAGGGGCGGCGGGTAGGTATCGCCGCGGTTGTTTGAGTCGCGGGTCGGGGCGAACGAGAACGTCTCGGGCCCGGTGGGGCCGAACTGGCGCAGGTAGTGGCCGGTGCCGCCGCCGGAGAAGCTGGTGGTCTTGGCGGCGATCGGGGTGGCGCCGTTGGAGATGAAGTCGGAGGTCAGCTGCTGGTGCTGCTCGAGCCAGCCGAGGATCGGGTTGAGCTGCTCGAGGAACGGCCCGAGCGAGCCGAGCAGCGGCGTGGCGCCGCGGATCACGTCGCGGATCGCGGGCAGGCCGGTCTTCGAGACCGTGATCAGCGGCCCCAGGTGGAAGAAGAACGAGCGCAGGTCGGGCGACAGCAGCCGGACCGAGTGCAGCGTCGGCCCGAGGTTCTGCGCGACCGGCTCGAGCTGCTTGATCAGCGGGTCCGCGTCGAGCGAGAACGTCTGCAGCCGCGCCATCGTCGCCTTGGTCTCGTCGAGGAAGGTGGGGAACACGTGGAACGTGGCGGCGATGTTGTTGTTGTTTGCGGCGGTGGTCGCGAACGTCGTCTCGCCGCTGGTGATCAGGTTGCGCAGGGCAGTCTGGCTCTGGCTGAGCGCCGCGAACACCGTGCCGCCGTTCTGCACCAGCCGGACCACGGCGGTGTGCTGGATGTCGAGCACCTGGAGCAGATCGGTCGCGTCGGCGGCGAACGTGGGCAGGTTGCCGAGCACGCTGTTGAGGTTCTGATCGTTGCCGTTGATCGCCGTCGCCAGCTGCTGCTGCCAGACCTGGAACGCGCGCCGCGTTTGCGGGTCGAGCGCGTTGAAGATCTCGTCGAGCTGCACCGCGTGCTGCACGTTGCCCCGCGGGAGCAGGCCCTCGTCGGGGAGCGCCGGGCTGTTGGCGGTCCCCGGGGTCAGCTCGACGTAGGTCTCGCCGAGGATCGTCTTCTCGCGCAGGATCGCGTGGGCGTTCTGGTGGATCGGCGCGAACTTGTTGTTGAGCGTGATCGTGGCGATCGTGCGGTTGCCTTGCGGGTCGAGCGACTTGTCGATCACCTTGCCGACGTTCACCCCCGCGATCCGGACGTCGGCCTGGGTCGCCAGCTGGTCGGCGTTCTGGAACGCGACCCGGAACCGGTAGCCCTGGGGGTTGAACGGGATCGTGCCCCCGAACGAGAGCCACAGGAACAGCAGCAGCCCCACGCACGAGAGCGCGAACAGCACCATCGTGACGACCTTTGCGAGTGACGGGCTGCCGGTTTCCATCAGCCGGTGGGGAGCTGGGGATAGAACCCGGTGGTCGACGTCCCGGAGGAGCCGGGCGTCGTGCTCGTGGCGCCCGAGCCCGCGGAGCCGGAGCCGGGGGTGGTCGCGGTCCCCGGGCGGCTCGGGGCGGCGTGGCCGTTGAGCGCGCCGCTTTGCTGCTGTTGCTGGTAGCGCTTGTAGTCGGCGACGTCTGCCGCGGCCTGGGCGGGACACAGGCCGGCGGTGGTGAGGATCGGGGTCAGGTTGAAGATCGTCTCGGCGTTGGGAACGTTGCTGGCGATCTGAGCCAGCGACGCGCAGCTGGCCTGGAGGAACAGCGGCCGGAAGTCACCGTTGGCGTCCTGGATCGAGAACAGCGTGCGCGCGTTGTGGTTCAGCCACGCCAGCCACCACAGGTAGCCGTGCTCGGTGTTGCCGGGGTTGTAGCCCAGCATGTTGACGAAGTGGTTGAGGACCGCGAACACGTTCGAGAGGTTGGGGGTCGCGGCGGCCAGGTTGATCGAGGCGGGTCGCAGGTTGCGGACCACCGGCCGGGCCGCGATCACGAACGGCCGGATCTGGTTCTGGACGATCGGCGCGCTGGGCCTGGAGAGCGCCGTCAGCGCGGCGTTGGCGGCGGGGAGCGCGTTGGCGGCCGGCAACAGGTTCTGGGCGGCGGGGCCCAGCTGGCTGGCGAATGCCTGCACCTGGCCGAGCGTGGTCGTGGTCTGCTGGAGCGTCCCGGGGAGGTCGGCGATCGCGCGGCTGATGCTCTGATCCTGGGACGCGAAGGCCCGGAACACGACCGAGCTGGCATCGACCAGCTGGACGATCTGGGCCTGCTTGACGGCCAGCGCCGTGTTGAGCCGCTGGAGCGAGTTGATCAGCTGGCGCAGGTCGGCGCCGCGCACCGCGACCGCGCGATTGACCCGCGCCAGGTCGCGGTGGGTGGGCTCGAAGCGCTCGAGCACCTGGGCCAGCTGGTCGCCGCGCCCGTTGAGCCCCTGGCCGGCGCCGTTGACCAGCAGGTCGAGGTACTGGCGCGTGTCGCCGTCGAGCGAGGCGAGGATCTCATCGACGTTGACGTCGGGCAGCGTGTTGGAGAGCGGGATCGTGTAGCCGGGCTTGGCGATCGGCGCGTACCCGTTCCCCGGGTTGAGCTCGATGAACATGTCCTTGAGCCCGGTCTTGGGGCGCAGCAGCGCGGTCGCGTTCTGGTGGACCAGGTGCTTGAACTTCTGGTCGATGTCCATCTGCACGATCGCCATCCCGTTCTTCAGCGTGACCCCGCCGATCTCCCCGATCTGCACGCCGGAGACGCGCACGCTCTGACCCTGGCCGGGGGTCACGGCCTGGGCGGTCGAGAACTCGGCGTTGAGCGTGAACGGCGCGGACTGGATGAACGGGAACCGCAGCCGCTCGTTGTGCAGGATGTAGCCCGCGACCACGATCGACAGCACCAGCAGTACCAGGATCGCCGCGAAGTCGCCCGCGTGTCGCTTGATCGCGAGCTTCATCTCACTTGACCGGGGGCGCGTTGACCCCGTACCCGTCCTGCTTCGCGGTGTTGGTGATCGCGGCGATCGCCCGCTGGGCGGCACCCTGCCAGCGGGCCTGCGCCCCGAGCGCGGACAGCCCGCCACTCGAGGCCTGCGGGATCGGGCCGCTAGATGGCGCGGACAGGTCGGTGATCGCCGCCTGCGTCTCGCACGGGACGTTCGGCTCGTACGGCGGGCGCTGGCCGCCGGGGGGAACCTGCGGCTGCACCGCGTCGATCTTGGTCAGCGCCTGGCCGAACAGCCCCGGCTGCAGCGAGTAGGTGAACGTGCCACCGGTGCCGAGGATCCGGATGTAGCTGCCGTTCGCGCTGGTGTCACGCGACTCGCCGGCCAAGCCCGGGAGGAAGTCGACCGCCTCGACGTACGCCTGGTGCGGCGGGAAGCCGTTCGAGGCGTTGAAGTTGGGGTCGTTCAGGGTCAGCTGCGACCAGGGGTAGATCACGTTCGCGACGCAGCTCGAGGCGGGCCGCACCTCGTTGCCCATGAACGGGATCGTCTCCTCGGTCAGCTTCGCGAGCGCCGGCACCGTGGGCGCCAGGTCGTGCACCAGCCCGCGCAGCTCCTGGGGTCTGACCAGCAGGCGCAGCTGGGTGATGAACGGCAGGCTGGCGTCGATCGTCGGTCCCGAGGAGACGACGCCGGGAATCAGCGCTCGCGCCAGCGCCCGCACCGGCGGGAACGCCGCGTTGAGCGCGTTGAAGGCGGGAATCGCGGCCGACAGCGTCCTGGGCAGCTCCGCGACCGTGTTCTCGAGCGCGATGTTCTGGCGCGCGAACGCGTTCGCGGTCGTGTTGAAGTCGGTCACCAGGCTCTGCAGGTTCTGGGGGTGCGCGTCGAGCGCGCCGGACACGACCCCCTGCTGGTTGATGTAGTTGGACAGGTCGTGCGGCTGGATCCCGAGCGCGTCGTGGGCGACGATCGCGGAGTACTCGTAGGCCGGCAGCCAGTACTGGATCGAGGCGTTGTAGGACGGGCCGGCCTGCTTGACCGCCGTGCCGTACTGCTGCAGCAGGATCTGGAGGTTGTGGCGGGTGTCGGACTGCAGCGAGGTCAGCACCTGGTCGAACTGCACCGGCTCGGTGCCCTGCTGGATCGGGAACGTGTGCCCGTCGCCCGCGACCGGCGCGTCGGGGGTGCCGGGGTTGACATCGACGAAGAAGTTGCCCTCGAGGAAGATCCGCGGACGGATCGCGAACGTCGCGTTGTCGTGGATCGGCAGCCCGGTGGGGTCGATCTCCATCGTCACGTCGGCGGCCTGGCAGTTGTTCTCGGACTGGTTCGAGGCCTGGCAGCCCGACACCGGACCGACGCCGGTGACCTTGCCCACGTTGACGCCGGCGATCCGCACCAGCGAGTCCGAGCGCAGCCCGTTGGCGTTCGAGAACACCGCGTGGATCGTGAACTTGCTCGCGAACGGGTTCGCGAACTTGGTGTACGCGAGGTAGGAGAAGACGACGATCACCACGATCCCGATCAGGCCCGCGGTGAACGTGCTGATGCCCTTCCTGCGTGCCTTCTTGCGTCTCATGGGTTGGTTGGGTTGTAGGGCAGCTGCGGCCCGGTCTGGGGGTTGCGGGAGTACGTCTCGCCGGCGGGGACCCGTGCGCGGCCGGCGAACGTGGGGCCCTGGTCGCCGGGGGTGTGGGAGTCGGTCGCGAGGTTGCGGTGCAGCGAGTCGAAGTAGTTGAGCTTCAACGGGTAGCCGCGCTGGCCGGTCTCGCAGTCGGCGTTGCCGAGGTTGTCGATCGCCGCTCCGTACGTCTGGCCGTGCAGGAACTCGTTGCCGCCGGTCAGCAGCGAGTCGGTACCGCCGCCGTTGGCCGGCGCGGAAGCCTGTGCATTGCCCACGTTGTTGGGCTGGCTCGGATTGGCGGTGTTGAGCAGCGCGCGCTGCGCGAAGCCGAAGCTGGTCGCCTCCGAGATGTGCTCGGAGAGGTACGTCCACCAGTAGTTCCAGTCGTCG